>NZ_JBHYVB010000279.1:0-11806 GCF_042750115.1 Streptomyces sp. NPDC059455 | reverse complement strand
TTTTTCACACCACCCCCCCCCCCCCCCCCCCGGGGGCGGCGCGCGCCCCTCACCCCCGCCGGGGGGGGGCGCCCCCCCCCGCGCCAGGTATCTGAAGGGCGGGGGCGCGGCGCCCCCGCCCTCCCACCGCAGGGCCCAGGGGCTCCGCCCCGGACCCTGGATCCCGGATCCCGAACCCCCGACCTCGGACGTCGGCCCCGGGATCCCAGACCCCCGGGCCCGGCCCCCAGACCACGGATCCCGGACCGTGGACCCCAGACCCGCGGACCCGCGGACCTGCGGACCCGAACCCCCCAGCCCCCGGACCCCAGACCGCGGACCCCAGACCCCGGGCCCCAGACCCGCGGACCCAAACCCCCGGACCCCGGACCCCAGACCCGCGGACCCGAACCCCCAGACCCCGGACCCCAGACCGCGGACCCGAACCCCCGGAGCCCAGACCGCGGACCGCGGACCCGAACCCCCGGAGCCCAGACCGCGGACCCGAACCCCCGAAGCCCAGACCGCGGACCCGAACCCCCGAAGCCCGGAGCCCGGAGCCCGGAGCCCGGAGACCGGAGACCGGACCCCAGACCGCGGACCCGAACGCCCGAAGCCCAGACCGCGGACCCGAACCCCCCGGAGCCCGGGTCTCGGGCGTCGGGCCCGGGTCGGGCTTGGTGCTCCCCGCCCAGGCGCCGCCCCCGCCCTCCCGCCCCGGTGTCCAGGGGCTCCGCCCCGGACTCCCAGACCCACAGACCCACAGACCCACAGGCCCCGGACCCGGACCCCGGGCGTCGGACCCGGACTGCCGGACCTCCAGGAACCGGACCTCCAGGAACCGAGTCCCGGCCCCCCGGCGTCGGGTCCGGACGCCAGGCCCGGACGCCGAGCCCGGGCGCCCGGCTTAGGCGCCGAGCCTGGCACTTCCGCCGGCTCCGATGGCGGCGGAGCCGGCCGGATCGGCCGTCCCACGGACGGCGCGAGGCCACCCGCTGCCGTCCGGCGGGACGCTCGAGAACATGTCCGGAGGGTGTCCGGGGTCCAGGGGCGGTGCCCCTGGTTCGGGAAGGGGCGGGTCGGGGAACATCCCGGCCACGCACCCAAGCGGCGGGATCCGGTGTGGGCCCAGGACCGCCGGTCAGCGTTCCCAGATTTTGAAGGCGCGGACCTGGTACGGGGTTTCGGGGGCCCAGGTGCCGGTGGGGTAGGTGTGGAACTCGGCCGTCTCGGCGCATTCGCGGCTCTGATAGGCCGTCACCGGGCGGCCCGTGCGGTTCGCCAGGGACGCGGCGGTGGTGCCGGACGGCAGGGGGACGCAGCTTTCGATGTCGACGTCGGCCAGTTCATGGGTCTGGCGCGCCCCCGTGAAGCCGCCGCTCCGCCACAGGCACAGCTGCCCGGCGGCGCAGTTCCCCAGTCGCGGTGGGGCGGGCCGGGCCGCCGCGGCGGCCGGGGCGAGGGTGGCGGTGAGGGCCAGCGCCGAGACGGCGGCCGTAATGATCTTGCGCATGGTGGATTGGCTCCCCGTGTGAAAAGAGTGCGAAGAACGAGAACGGGAGCCAGCCTGTCGCCGGCTCCCGTTCGCCACCATGGGGTCGATCAAGGTCCACCCTGATAGGGGGTTGACCGCGAGGGGTCAGATGTGGACGGCGCCTCCGGACGCGTCCGCGTTCTCACCGCGCTTGGTGAAGGCCGCGACCAGGGCCGCGACCACCGAGACGACGGCGGCCACCGTGAACGCGAGCCCCATCCCTGACACGAAGGTGTCATGCGCGACGGCCGTGATCTTGCCCGCGATCTCCGGCGGAGTGCCCTTGGGGACCGGGGCGATGCCGACCTCGACGGCGTCCGACGCCTTGGACTCCGCGCCCTCGGGCATCGGCGGCAGCCCGGCACCGGCCCACTTCTCCGGCAGCGTGCTGTCCACCCGGCCCGCCATGACCGCGCCCAGGACGGCCGTGCCGAGGCTGCCGCCGACCTGCATCGCGGCCTGCTGGAGGCCGCCGGCGACACCGGCGTGCTGGATCGGGGCGTTGCCGACGATGACCTCGGTGGCGCCGACCATGACCGGCCCGAGGCCGAGGCCGAGCAGGGCGAACCACACGGCCATCTCGAGGCCGCCGCTGTCCGCGTCCAGTTGGGAGAGGCCGAACATCGCGACGGCGGTGATCGCCATGGCGCCGACCAGCGGCGTCCGCGGCCCGAACTTGGTGATCAGCGCACCGGCCAGCGGCGAGGCGACGATCATCATCGCGGTGAGCGGCAGCAGGTGCAGCCCGCTGTCGACGGGGCTCATCCCGTGCACGTTCTGCAGATAGAAGGTGACGAAGAACAGCCCGCCCATGAAGCCGAAGGCCATCAGCAGCATCAGCACGGTGCCCGCGCTCAGCGGCACCGAGCGGAACATGCTGAGCGGCAGCAGCGGCTCCGCCGTCCGGTTCTCCCAGAAGACGAAGACGCCGAAGCAGACCGCCGCCAGGCCCAGGAAGAGCAGCGTGCGCTGGTCGGTCCAGTGCCAGTCGGCGGCGTTGATGAGTGCCCAGATGAGGCAGAACATCGCACCGGACAGCAGCACGATGCCGGGGATGTCGAAGGACCGTGGGGCCTTCTCGGCGCGGTGGTCCACCAGGAGCAGCAGACCGAGGACCACGGCCAGCACGCCGACGGGCGCGTTGATGAAGAAGACGGACTGCCAGTTGACGTGCTCGACAAGGAGCCCGCCGACGATGGGCCCGGCGGCGGTGGAGGCGCCGATCACCGCGCCCCAGATGCCGATGGCCATGTTGAGCTTCTCGGCGGGGAAGGTGGCGCGCAGCAGGCCGAGCGCCGCGGGCATCAGCAGCGCGCCGCACAGGCCCTGCAGCACCCGGAACGCCACGACGAGCGACACTTCGCCGGAGATGCCGATGGCGGCGGAGGAGATGGCGAAGCCGACCACGCCGATGAGGAAGGTCTGCCGGTGGCCGAAGCGGTCACCCAGCTTGCCCGCCGTGATCAGCGCGACGGCGAGGGCCAGCAGATAGCCATTGGTGATCCACTGCACATCGGCGAGCGAGGCGCCGAGGTCCTTCTGGATGGCCGGGTTGGCGATGGCGACGATCGTGCCGTCGAGGGCGACCATCGTCACGCCGAGGGCGACGGTGAGAAGCGTCAGCCATGGATGACCCCGAAGCCCCTTCGGGGGAACGGCTATGGGAGGTTCCGGCGCCGGTTCGGCGACGGTGGTCGAAGAGGTCATGACCGGAGGCTAATGTCAGCGTCTGACAATTGACAAACCGATTCATCCGCCGGTAACTGACGTTTTGGTCACAGGTATCCTGAGCAGCCGCGACGCGGCCCCACACCGGTAGAAAGCGAGCCGATAGGTGACAACGGACGAGTCAGTGGCGGGCACGACGACGCCACCACCGGCCGGGCTGCGCGAGCGCAAGAAGCGGCGGACGCGAAGCGCCCTGGTGCGCTCCGCACTGGAGTTGTTCACCCGTCAGGGATACGAGCGGACTACGGTCGACGAGATCGCCGAGGCGGTCGAGGTCTCCCAGCGCACCTTCTTCCGGTACTTCGCCAACAAGGAAGAGGTCGCCTTCGCGAGCCAGGAGTCGGCCGAGTGCCACTTCTTCGCCGCGCTGTGCGAACGCCCCGCGGGCGAGGCGCCGCTGGCCGCGCTGCGCGGCGCGATCCTCGACGCCTGGGGGACCATCGGGGAGGCCATCGAGCAGCTGGTGCCGCCCGAGCTCCATATGCGGATGTACCGGGTGATCGAGTCCACGCCGAGCCTGCTCGCGGTCCATCTGCGCCGCACCGCGGAGATGGAGGAGCGGCTGGCGCGCGAGATCGCCCGCCGCGAGGGGCTGGACATCGACGCCGATCCGCGGCCGCGGCTGGTGGTCGCGATGTTCGGCGGGGTGATCCGGGTGGCCGGGAAGCTGTGGACCGAGGGTGAGGAGGACAGCGTCGTCACATTGCGAGACCTCACCGCGTTCCATCTTGATTACGTGGGTCCCACCCTCGCGGAGAAATGGGATAAATAGCACTAATCCCGGCATAGCTCCCAGGCATTCCCGCTTTCAAACGTGATATGAATCACGGGATTTGGCACGCGACGCCACGCTTCTCCTAGGGTGTCCCGCGGTGACTTCCTTCTCGGAGCTCGGCTCCCCCTCCCCCGGTTCCACCGCCTGGCGCGCCCTGCTCGCGCTGGCGGTGGTCTTCGTCCTCCTCACCACGACCGGCTGGACGGCCGTACGGAGCCACAGAGGAGCCCCGGACGCGGTCTCCGCGTCGATGAACGCCTGGCGCCACGGATCGCTCGGCGGCCGCGCGCTGCCCGACCCGTACGGCTCACCGCGCATCCTCGGCCGCTGGTTCGACTCGCTCACCAAGGCCCAGACCGACCGGGTGGTGCGGCGCTACCCGCTGGCCGTGGGCAATCTCAACGGCGCGCCGGTGGCCCTGCGCTACCGCGCCAACCGCGTCGCCCTGTTCAAGGCGCGCGCCGATGAGCGCAAGCGGATGCACGACCCCCGGCTCACCCCGATGGGCCGCTCGGACGCGACACGCCGGATGCACCGCTACGAGGACCTGCTGGGCGCCGGGCGGCAGATCTTCGCCTTCGACCCCTCGGGCGCCGGCCGGGCCGCCGAGGTCTTCGGCGACCTCGCCCACGCCAACCGGGTCTCGATCGTGGTGCCGGGCGTGGACACCGACATCCTGACCTTCCAGAAGACCGGGCGCCCGTACACCGCCACGGTCGGAATGGCCCGCGCGCTCTACGACAACGAGCGGACCGACGCCCCTGACACCAAGACGGCCGTCATCGCCTGGGCCGACTACACCACCCCGGCCGGGATCGGCATGGACGCGGCCACCGGGAAGCTGGCCGCCCAGGGCGCGGTGCGGCTGCGCGCGCTGGTGAACGCGCTGCCCGCGCTCTCCCGGGTGTCGCTGATGTGCCACAGCTACGGCTCGGTGGTGTGCGGGGTCGCCGCCCGCGATCTGCCGCCCAAGGTCACCGATATCGCGGTGGCCGGCAGCCCCGGGATGCGCGCCGGCCATGTCTCCGATCTGGGGACCAGCGCCCGGGTGTGGGCGATGCGCGACTCCGGCGACTGGATCGAGGACATTCCGCATCTGGAGTTCGGCGGGCTCGGCCACGGCGCGGACCCGGTCTCCTCCGGCTTCGGCGCCCGGGTACTGGCCGCGGACGGGGCGGATGGACACGCCGGATACTTCGAACCGGGCACGACCAGCCTGGACAACTTCGCGCGGGTGGGAATCGGTGCTGTCCAGTCCGTGAGCTGCGGCGACGGCGACGACTGCACCGCGGGACTGCGCTGACGCCCGGCATAAACACTGGAAACTCTAGTGACGCGCGTAGCCTCAAAGGGGGACGGGCGGGCCACCGCCGCATACGATGAGCCGCATGGGTGATGTGCTGGCCGGTTTTCAGACCGTCTGGGAGTTCGACACCGACTCCATGCTCATCCGCTTCGAACGGGGGATCCGCACGCCGAAGCTGCTTCAGGCGCTCGGCGAACGCCGCATCCCCTTCGAGGCGCTGTCCGGGGTGGAGCTCGCCGTGGGCAAACGCGGAACGGTGGTGCTGCGCGCCCTGCCCAGACCGGGCGCCGACCCGTTGATGGACGCCGCCGGCGGCCAGCTCAAGGAGGCGTACGACCCGTACCGCCTGGTGCTGCCGGCCGAGCGGGAGACCCTCGCCGACTACTACGCCGAGCGGATACGCGAGTCCCTCGGCCCCGAGGCGGACACCGCGGCCGAGGCGCATCTGGTGACCGCGCCCGCGCCGCCGCTGTCCTTCAAGGCGTACGACGGCAAGGCGTCCTTCGACGGCAAGGACATCTCCTTCCGCTGGTTCTGGACCGGCGCCTCCTCGGAGAAGTGGAAGGTCGGGGACCAGCGCTTCCGGATCGACGAACTCACCGGTGTGGAGTGGCGTTCGCCGGAGAGCCGCGGCTCGGCGGGCACCGTCCCCAAGGAGGGCTCCGCCAAGGCCGGTGCCGCCAAAGGGGGCTCCGTCAAGGACGGCACGGCCAGGAACGGCACCGGCAGGGTCACCCCCAAGGGCGGTGGCCACGGCTATCTGCGGCTGCTGCGGCGCTCCACCGAGGACCAGCCCGCCGACCGCCCCGACCGGGACCCGGCGGCCGTCGTGTTCGGGATGGGCTACGGCCTCGTCCACCAGTCGCTGCCGTTCGCCGCGGCCGTCCTGGAGGCGATACGGGCCTCCTCCCCCGTGCCGTGCGCCGAGGGCGCCCCGGCCCCGAACCGGGCCACCGCCCCGCGCCGCGACCCCGCCGACATCGCCGAGCGCATCCGTCACCTGGGCGAGCTGCACACGGCCGGGCTGCTGACCGACGACGAGTTCAGCGCGAAGAAGGCAGAGCTGCTGGCGGAGCTGTAAGTGTCCGGTCCCTCCTCCGCAGCGGCCGGCGAGGCGGCCGGCGCCTCATCGACCGCCGCCTCCTCCACCGCGCATGAGAGCCTGCCCAAGGCCGCCCGGCGGCAGGCGGGCGGCCTCGCCCGGGGCCTGGTGACCCCCAGCTATCCGGCGACGCCGCTGTTCGCCCAGTCGCCCAGGAGCTGGCTGCGCAGGGTGCCGTACGGCGTGGCGATGGTCCTCACCACGATCCTGGTCCCCACCACGGCCCAGATGCTCACCAACGACTACGGGGTGGGCGGCGGCGTCGCCACGCTGCTCGGGATCGTCCAGGGCACCCCGCTGCTGCTGTCCGTCACCCGCCCCCTGCAGGCGTGGTGGATCGTCTTCCTCTCCGACCTGGTCTGCGCCCTGGTGGTGCTCGGCACCGCGGACCACCTCGAGAACCGGGTGTGGCCCTGGCTGCCGGGCGCCATCATCGGCTATCTCTTCCTGCTGCTCGCCCTCGCGCTGCGCGAACCGCGCCGCACCCTGGTGGCGGTGTGGCTGCTCACCGGCACTGCCGGGCTGGCGCTCGGCATGGCCTTCCCGGACAAGAGCAACGGCAGCAATGTGGTGCTGTTCGTGCTCAGCGGCGTGGTGCTGCTCGTCGCCGGGGCACTGCGCGAGCGCGGGGACGCCCAGCGGCGGCTGGCCGAGCAGGAGACGATCAGCGAGGCCGAACGGGCCCATCGCACCCTGCTGGAGGAACGCACCCGGATCGCCCGTGAGCTGCACGATGTGGTCGCCCACCACATGTCGGTGATCACCGTGCAGGCGGACAGCGCCCCGTACCGGATCGGCGGTCTGCCGTCCGAGGCGGAGCGGGAGTTCTCCACCATCGCCGCCACCGCCCGCGAGTCGCTCGCCGAAATGCGGCGGCTGCTGGGCGTGTTGCGCAGCGAGGAGACCCGCGGGGAGCGGGCCCCGCAGCCGGGGCTGCGGCAGGTGCCGCAGCTGGTCGAGGCGACGGTACGGGCCGGGATACCGACCACGCTGACGATCGCGGACGACGTGGCCGAGCTCGAACCGCTGCCCCAGGCCGTGGGGCTGTCCGCGTACCGCATCGTGCAGGAGGCGCTGGCCAATGTGGTGCGGCACGCGCCGGGCGCCGCCACCCGCGTGGCCATCTCCGCCGAGGGCGGCTCGGCGCTGACCCTGCTGGTGGTCAACGGCCCGCCCGACAGCGCGCCCACCAAGCCCCTGGAGACCAGCGGCACCGGCCACGGCCTCGTCGGCATGGTCGAGCGCGTACGGCTGGTCGGCGGCATGCTCGACACCGGCCCGCTGCCCGACGGCGGCTTCCGCGTCGCGGCCCGCCTCCCCCTGGTAGACCTCGAAGAGACGGACCCGGAATGACCATCAAGGTGATCATCGTCGACGACCAGGCGATGGTGCGGGCGGGGTTCGCCGCCCTGCTCGCCGCGCAGAGCGATATCGACGTCGTCGGCGAGGCGCCGGACGGGCGGGAGGGCGTGCAGGTCAGCCGCCGCAGCCACCCCGATGTGGTGCTGATGGACGTGCGGATGCCCGAGATGGACGGGCTCGAGGCGGCCCGGCAGCTGCTGGACCCGCCGCGCGGGGTCACCCACCGGCCCAAGGTCCTGATGCTCACCACCTTCGACGTGGACGACTACGTCTACGAGGCGCTGCGCGCCGGGGCCAGCGGCTTTCTGCTGAAGGACGCCCCGCCGGCCGATCTGATCTCCGCGGTCCGGGTGGTGGCGGCGGGCGAGGCGCTGCTCGCCCCCTCCGTCACCCGTCGGCTGATCGCCGACTTCGCCCGTCAGCGCCCCGCCCCGCGCCGCGACGGCCCGGCCCTGCGGCGCAGCGGGCTGACGCCGCGGGAGACCGAGGTGCTGGAGCTGATCGCCCGTGGTCTGTCCAACCAGGAGATCGCCGAGTCGCTGGTGCTCGCGGAGCAGACGGTGAAGACGCACATCGGCCGGGTGCTGGCGAAGCTGGGGCTGCGCGACCGCGCCCAGGCGGTGATCTTCGCGTATGAGTCGGGCCTGGTGACACCGGGACAGTGACCCCGGCCGAGCGGCCACCCCCTACTGGGGTATGACATCCCACTTGGCACCGGGGGTTGACGTACCGCCACCCGACACCTCTCTACCTTTCCCTCCGCCACCGACGGAACCACCGACGGAACCGCTGACGCGACCACTCGCGGAACCACCGACGGAACCGCTGACGGAAGAGGGAAAGCCGCCGCCATGTCCCAGACGCTACGCACCAGGCACTACGCACGACGCCTGATCACCGCGGCGCTCACCATCACCGTCATGGCGGGGACGGCCGGCTGGACGGTGGCCCACGAGGAGCAGGCCATCACCGGGCCGCCGCCGGGGACCGCCGCGTGGCTGGCGGACCATTCGCTGGGCGGGGCCGGGCGCGAGCTGCCCGATCCGGCCACCGTCTCGCCCGCCGGGATCGCCCGGTTCTTCGACCGGCTCACCGAGGTCCAGCGGAAGGCGCTGGTCATCCGGCACCCCGAGGTGGTGGGCAATCTGGACGGGGCGCCGCTGAGCCTGCGGTACGAGGCCAACACCCGGGCGATCCGGGCCGCCTGGCGCAAGGAGCGGAAGGCCGACCCGAAGAGCCCGCTCGCCGAGCGGTACGCGACGCTGCTGGAACCCGGCCGCCAGATCCTCGCCTTCGATCCGCGCGGGCGCGGCCAGGTGGCGGAGGTGTACGGGGACCTGGCGGCGGCCCGCCGCACGGCCGTGATCGTGCCCGGCTCGGACATCGACCTGGACGACTTCGACCGCACGGGCGACCCGTACGGCACCCCGGCCGGAATGGCCCGGTCGTTGCGGGCGCGGATGGCCGAGGACGCGCCCACGACCCCGACCGCCGTCATCGCCTGGGTCGGCTACACCACCCCGGTCGGGCTGGGCCCGGACGCCGCCACCAGCCGGCTGGCCGAGGCGGGCGCGCCCCGCCTGGACCGGTTTCTCGCCGGGCTCGCCGTGACCACCGCGGCCACCGCCGACGCCCCGCCCGCCGTCTTCTGCCACAGCTACGGCTCGGTGGTCTGCGGTCTCGCCGCCTCCGCGATGGACCGCGCCCGCGTCTCCGACCTGGTGGTGCTGGGCAGCCCGGGGATGCGCGCGGACAGCGCCGATGCCTTGCGCACCGGGGCCCGGGTCTGGGCGGCGCGCGACCGCACCGACTGGATCCGCCGGGTGACCGGCTATGACTTCCTGGGCCTGGGCCATGGCGACGACCCGACCGATCCGTCCTTCGGCGCCCGGGTGGTCTCCTCCGAGAGCGCCCACGGGCACACCGGCTACTTCGCGCCGGGGACGGACTCACTGCGCAACTTCTCGCGGATCGCGCTGGGGGACTTCGACGGGGTGCGGTGCGCGGGGGAGGACGGCGGCGGTCCGGGCACGGGGCCGGACTGCCGCCAGGGCCTCAGCTGACCGCCGCCCGGCCCGGCATCCGGTGGTGCCGGGTGCCGTCGGCCACCCTCCGAGCCCTGGCGCCCCGCGCTACGGCCCGACGCCCGCCATCGACACGGCGACCGCCCGCCACGCCCCGGCCGCCCGCCCGGCGCATCCGACCGGTCGCGCCAGGCACCGGACGACACCGCGCATCGGTGGCACCGCGCACCGGTGGCACCGCGCACCGGTGGCCTCCCCCACCGCGGCCCGGCGCCGCAGGCTACTCCCGGCCCGCGCTGGTCGCGCTCATATCGGCGTAGCGGGTGCCCGCCACCTGTCCGGCGATCGGCTCCAGCTCGGCCAGCTCGTCCGCGGTCAGCTCGATCCGGGTCGCGCCGGTGTTCTGCTCGATCCGGGCGCGGGTGCGGGTGCCGGGGATCGGCACCACGGCGAGCCCGTGCACCTGGGCCTGCTGTTGCACCCAGGCCAGCGCGATCTGGGCGAGCGTGGCCCCGCGCACCTCGGCGATCTTCCGCAGCGGCTCCAGCAGCGCGGCGTTGGCGGCCGCGTTGTCGCCGGTGAAGCGGGGCTGACGGCGGCGGAAGTCGTCCTCGCCCAGCTCCTGCTCGGCCTGGACGAAGGAGCCGGTGAGGAAGCCGCGGCCGAGCGGCGAGTACGGCACGAGGGCGACGCCCAGCTCGCGGGCGGCCGCCACCACGCTCTCCTCGATGTCGCGGCTGAACAGCGACCACTCCGACTGCAGCGCCGCGATGGGGTGCACCGCGTGCGCCGCGCGCAGCTCGTTCGCCGTGACCTCGCTCAGCCCGAGGTGCTTGACCTTCCCCTCGGCCACCAGCTCGGCCATGGCGCCGACGCTCTCCTCCAGCGGCACCTCGGGGTTGCGCCGGTGCATGTAGTACAGGTCGATGTGGTCCACCCCGAGGCGGCGCAGGCTGCCCTCGACGGCCTGGCGGATGTACGGGCGGTCGTTGCGTATCCGCTGGCGGCCGTACGGATCGCTCTCGTCGCGCTCGATGGCGAACTTGGTGGCCAGGGTGATCCGGTCCCGGTTGGCCCGGACGAAGGGGGAGATGAACTCCTCGTTCCGCCCGAAGCCGTAGACATCGGCGGTGTCGAAGAGCGTGACACCCAGCTCCAGGGCCCGCTCCAGCGTGGCCCGCGCCTCCGCCTCGTCGTGGGTCGGTCCGTAGGCCCAGCTCATGCCCATGCAGCCCAGGCCCTGGACGCCGACCTCGGGTCCGCCGGTCCCCAGGCCGACGGTCGCGATGGTCTCGGTGGTGCTGTCGCTCATACGGGGTCCAACCTCTCCGACACCCTCCGGGCGTCAGCGTAGACATCGATCTTGAAGTCGAGGACTTCGAGCGTGCTCTGGAGCTCGGCGATCCGCTCCCGCACGTTCTCGCGGTGCGCGGTGAGCAGCTTCTCGCGCTCGGCGAAGGTGTGCTCGCCCTCCCGCACCAGCTCGGCGTAGCGGACCATGTCCGCGACCGGCATCCCGGTCAGCCGCAGCTTGCCGACGAGGTCGAGCCAGTCCAGGTCGCGGTTGGTGAAGCGGCGCTGGCCGGTGTGGGTCCGGTCCACATGCGGCATCAGCCCGATCCGCTCGTACCAGCGCAGGGTGTGTGCCGTCAGCCCGGTGTGGGCGGCGACCTCGCTGATCGAGTACCGGTCCTGCCCGGTGGGCCGGGGGTGGCCGACTCTCCCCGCGCAGTTCTTCCGCGCCTTCACGGGGGCGCTCTCCATTACGGTCATGCCGATTCACCTCTCGCAGGTCGCGGATCCGCACACCTCGTCGACGTCTTCAACGCTATTGACTTGGAGTGCACTCCAAGCAAGCGGAGATTTGGGAGAACCTTGGCGCCTGCGGCGGGCTGTTCCCCTCCCCGCCCCTTCCCGCAGCATCGATACGCGGCTCCGCCGCGCGGCGGGGCCCCCCCCCGGCCGCCGGCCGGACGCACCCCAGGGGCACGGCGGC
>NZ_JBHYVB010000278.1:0-11855 GCF_042750115.1 Streptomyces sp. NPDC059455 | reverse complement strand
GATCAACGAGGAACATCCGCATTTGGGGCACATCCACCGCGCCGTCCGGCACGACGTAAGCGACCAGCCGCTTGTCCCCGGCACGGTCCTCCCGAGCAACCACCGCCACCTGACCAACGCCAGGATGGGCAGCAAGGACGGCCTCGATCTCACCGAGCTCGACACGGAAGCCACGCACCTTCACCTGGTCGTCCGCACGGCCGCCGAAGACGAGTTGGCCATCCACGGTCCACTTGGCGAGGTCGCCCGTGCGATACATCCGCCCGCCCGTGAACGGACACGCCACGAAGCGCTCCGCGGTCAGCCCGGGACGCCCGAGATAGCCACGCGCAAGGCCCGGACCCGCGACATACAGCTCACCCAGCACACCTGCGGGGACAGGGTGAAGCAGCTCATCGAGGACGAATGCCCGGGTGTTGGTGATGGGCCGCCCGATGGGCACCGGGCCCGAGCCGGACGCCTCCAGGGGCTCGCTCATCGTCGCACACACGGTGACCTCGGTCGGCCCGTACGCATTGACCATCCGCCGCCCCGGAGCCCACCGCTCCACCAACCCCGGCGGGCACACCTCACTGGCCACCACCACCGTGCCCAAGCTCTCGGGCAACACCTCCACCGTGGCCAGCACCGACGGCGACACCGTCACATGCGTGACGCCCATCGCCGTGGCCGTCGCGCCCAGCGAACCGTTGGGCGGGAGCCTGCCCGGGTCAGCCATCACCAGGGCGGCGCCCGAGAGCAGCGCCATGAACATCTCCCACACCGAAGCGTCGAAGCTCAGCGACGCCAACTGCAGCACCCGCGCGTCAGCGCCCACCTCGAACCGGTCGATCTGGGCGCTGACGAGGTTTCCGATGCCGCGATGTGTGACAGCCACGCCCTTGGGACGGCCCGTGGAGCCCGATGTGTAGATCACGTACGCCACGTCGTCCACGCTCACGGAGACCGCCGGCGCCGGGGGCGCGTCCGCGGATCGAACCGCCGACGGATCCCACACGACGCACTCGACCCCGGCCGGAACCAACCCTCGCGTCTCCTCGGAGCACACCACCAGCACCGGCCCCGCATCCTCGACCATCCACCCGATCCGCTCCACCGGATACGCCGGATCCACCGGCACAAACCCCGCCCCCGCCTTGGCAATCCCCAGCAACACCGCCACCACATCCGCCGACCGCTCCAACACCACAGCAACCAGGTCACCGCGCCCCACACCCCGCGCGCCCAGCACACCCGCCACCCGGTCCGACCGATCCCTCAGCTCCGCGTACGACCACTCCTCACCACCCGCACCAACCACCGCCACCGCATCCGGGGATGCGGCCGCCCGCTCGTCGAACAACTCCGCCAACGGCCGCACGGGAACGTCCCGCTCGGTGGCGTTCCATCCCTCCAGCACCCGCTCCCGCTCCGCGCCACCGAGCACCTCGAACTCACTCACTCGGGCCGAAGGGTCGGCCGCCACCTGCTCCAGCAACCGCACCAGCCGCTCGGCCAGCCCCTCCACCGTCCGTTCGTCAAAGAGGTCGGTGGCATAGAGGAACGCGCCGCGGATCCCGCCCGGATCGCCGTCGTCGTCGCGATGTTCGGCCAAATCGAGGGCGAGGTCCACCCGTGCCGAAGCTTCCGTCCCCGACTCCAGCGGACGCACCCGCAACCCCGGCAGATCCCACAACCGCCCCTCACCCGCAGGCGCCCCCTGAAGCCCCAACGACACCTGAAACAGTGGATTACGCCCCAACGACCGAGCAGGGTTGAGATCCTCCACCAACCGCTCAAACGGCACATCCTGATGCGCATACGCATCCAGATCCGCCTCCCGCACCCGAGACAGCAACTCCACAAACGTCGGGTCGCCACTCACATCACTCCGCAAGACGAGCGTGTTGACGAAGAACCCCACCAGCCCGTCCAAAGCAGCATCCCCACGACCCGCCACCGCCGTACCGACCGGAATGTCCTTCCCGGCGCCCATCCGCGACAGCAGTGCGGAGATGGCGGCGTGCATCACCATGAACATCGTCGCCCCGCCCCGCTGGGCAAGCTCCGTGAGCTGGGCATGGGTTTCCGCGGTGATGGCGACCGGCACTTCGCCACCGCGGAAGGACGAGACCGCCGGCCGGGGCCGGTCGGTCGGCAGGACGAGCTCCTCCGGCGCACCGGTCAGCGCCTCACGCCAGTAGCCGAGCTGGCCACTGACCACGCTGTCCGGGTCGTCGAGGGTGCCCAGCACCTCGCGCTGCCACAGCGCGTAGTCCACGTACTGCACTGGCAACGGCTCCCAACCAGGCGCACGGCCCGCCCGCCGCGCCGCATACGCCCCCCCGATCTCCTGACCCAACACACCCATCGACCAACCATCAACCGCGATGTGATGCGCCACGATCAGCAACACATACTCCGACGGCCCCGTCTTCAACAGCCGCGCCCGCCACGGAAGATCAACGCTCAGGTCAAAGCCACGGGCGGCATAGCCGCCGAGCACCTCCCGCAGGTGTTCCTCCGCGGTCTCCACCACGATCAGCGGCGGCCGACCCGCCTCGCCCGTCAGCACATGCTGGCGCGGTTCACCATCGGTCTCGGGGAAGACCGTACGCAGACTCTCGTGCCGGTCGGCGACATCCCCAAGCGCCGCCTCCAGAGCGGCCCTGTCGAGCTCGCCGGAGAGCCGCAGTGCCAGCGGCAGGTTATATACCGCACCGTCGCCGACGCCTTCGAGGCGGTTGAGGAACCACATCCGCTGCTGGGCGTACGACAGCGGCAGCACCTCCGGGCGCGGCCGAGCGGTCAGTGCCTGCTGGGCGGTGCCGTCCTCCGTGCCGTCGAGCAGCCGGGCCACGTCTGCCACCGTCGGGGCGGTGAACAGCGCACGGATGCTGACCTCGGCGCCGAGGACGGCACGGATCTGTGCGATCAGCTTCATCACCAGGATCGAGTCACCACCGAGCTCGAAGAACGACGCCTCGGCACCCACCTCCTCCAGGCCCAGCACCTCGGCGAACAGCACACACAGGCGCTCCTCCGTCGGCGTCTCCGGACCACGTCCCGCCATCGCCGCGCCGGTGAAGTCGGGAGCGGGAAGCGCGGCACGATCCAGCTTGCCGTTCACCGTGATGGGCAGCGCGTCAAGCGTCACAAACGCGGCCGGGACCATGTAATCCGGCAGCCGATCAACGAGGAACATCCGCATTTGGGGCACATCCACCGCGCCGTCCGGCACGACGTAAGCGACCAGCCGCTTGTCCCCGGCACGGTCCTCCCGAACGACCACCGCCACCTGACCAACGCCAGGATGGGCAGCAAGGACGGCCTCGATCTCACCGAGCTCGACACGGAAGCCACGCACCTTCACCTGGTCGTCCACGCGGCCGCCGAAGACGAGTTGGCCATCCACGGTCCACTTGGCGAGGTCGCCCGTGCGATACATCCGCCCGCCCGTGAACGGACACGCCACGAAGCGCTCCGCGGTCAGCCCGGGACGCCCGAGATAGCCACGCGCAAGGCCCGGACCCGCGATGTACAGGTCCCCCAGCACCCCCACGGGGACCGGGTGGAAACGCTCGTCCAGCACATAGACGGCGGTGTTCGAGATCGGACGCCCGATGGGCACCGGGCCCGAGCCGGACGCCTCCAGGGGCTCGCTCATCGTCGCGCACACGGTGACCTCGGTCGGCCCGTACGCATTGACCATCCGCCGCCCCGGAGCCCACCGCTCCACCAACCCCGGCGGGCACACCTCACTGGCCACCACCACCGTGCCCAAGCTCTCGGGCAACACCTCCACCGTGGCCAGCACCGACGGCGACACCGTCACATGCGTGACACCGAACTCCGCCGCCACCTCGCTCAACGACCCGTTGGGCGGAAGCCTGTCCGAGTCCGCCATCACCAAGGCGGCGCCCGAGAGCAGCGCCATGAACATCTCCCACACCGAAGCGTCGAAGCTCAGCGACGCGAGCTGCAGCACCCGCGCATCAGCGCCCACCGCAAATCGTTCGATCTGCGCCGCCGCCAGGTTCCCGATGCCGCGATGCGTCACCGCCACCCCCTTAGGCCGCCCCGTCGAGCCCGACGTATAGATCACATACGCCACATCATCGACATCCACCGAAACCGCGGGCACGGACTCCGCCACCGCATCCGACGCATCCCACACCAAGCACGCCACCCCGGCCGGAACCAACCCCCGAGTCTCCTCGGAGCAGAGAGCCAGCGCAGGCGCCGAGTCCTCGACCATCCACCCGATCCGCTCCGCCGGATACGCCGGGTCCACCGGCACAAACCCCGCCCCCGCCTTGGCTATCCCCAGCAGCACCGCCACCACATCCGCCGACCGCTCCAACACCACAGCGACGAGATCACCGCGCCCCACACCCCGCGCGCCCAGCACACCCGCCACCCGGTCCGACCGATCCCTCAGCTCCGCGTACGACCACTCCTCACCACCCGCACCAACCACCGCCACCGCATCCGGGGATGCGGCCGCCCGCTCGTCGAAGAGCTCACCCAACAGCCGTACGGGAACCTCTCGCCCGGTGGCGTTCCACTCCTCCAGCACCCGCGCCCGCTCGCCCGGCCCCAGTACGGCGACTTCACTCACCCGAGCCGCAGGATCCGAGGCGACCTGCTCCAACACCCGCACCAGCCGCTCGGCGAGCACCTCCACCGTCTGCTCGTCAAAGAGATCGGTGGCATACAGGAACGCACCGTCAATCCCGCCCGGGTTGCCGTCGCCATCGCGGTGCTCGGCCAAATCCAAAGCCAGATCCACCCGTGCCGAAGCTTCCGTCCCCGACTCCAACGGACGCACCCGCAACCCCGGCAGATCCCACAACCGCCCCTCACCCGCAGGCGCCCCCTGAAGCCCCAACGACACCTGAAACAGCGGATTACGCCCCAACGACCGAGCAGGGTTGAGATCCTCCACCAACCGCTCAAACGGCACATCCTGATGCGCATACGCATCCAGATCCGCCTCCCGCACCCGAGACAGCAACTCCACAAACGTCGGGTCGCCACTCACATCACTCCGCAAGACGAGCGTGTTGACGAAGAACCCCACCAGCCCGTCCAAAGCAGCATCCCCACGACCCGCCACCGCCGTACCGACCGGAATGTCCTTCCCCGCGCCCATCCGCGACAGCAGCAGCACCAGCGCCGCCTGGACGACCATGAACATCGTGGCCCGACCGCGCTGAGCGAGCGCCACCAGCCGGGCGTGGGCCTGTGGGCTCACCCGCACCGGCATGGAACGGCCACGGAAGGAGGACACGACGGGCCGGGACCGGTCGGTGGGCAGGACGAGCTCCTCCGGCGCACCGGTCAGCGCCTCACGCCAGTAGCCGAGCTGGCCACTGATCACACTGTCCGGGTCCTCCAAGTCGCCAAGCACCTCACGCTGCCACAGCGCGTAATCCGCGTACTGCACCGGCAACGGCTCCCAACCAGGCGCACGGCCCGCCCGCCGCGCCGCATACGCCCCCCCGATCTCCCGACCCAACACACCCATCGACCAACCATCAACCGCGATGTGATGCGCCACGATCAGCAACACATACTCCGACGGCCCCGTCTTCAACAGCCGCGCCCGCCACGGAAGATCAACGCTCAGGTCAAAGCCACGGGTGGACTGCGCCGTAAGGGCCTGCGGCAGCTCCTGCTCCGTCGTTTCCACGACCACGAGCGACGGTCGGCCGGCGCCGTCCGCCAGCACATGCTGGCGCGGCTCGCCATCGGTCTCGGGAAAGACGGTACGTAAACTCTCGTGCCGGTCGGCGACATCACCGAGCGCCGCCTCCAGAGCATCCCTGTCGAGCTCGCCGGAAAGCCGCAGCGCCAGCGGCAGGTTGTAGCCCGCGCCTTCCCCCACGCCTTCGAGGCGGTTGAGGAACCACATCCGGCGCTGGGCGTAGGACAGGGGTACGGAGTCCGGCCGGGGGCACGGCACCAGCGCGGGGCGGGCCTGGCCATCCGCGTTGCCCTCTCCCTCGATACGGCGGGAGAGGAGGGCGACCGTGGTGGCGGCGAAGAGCTCACGGATGGTGATCCGGGTGTCGAGCACCGCCCGGAGCCGGGCAATGAGCCGCATCGCCAGGAGTGAGTCACCGCCGAGCTCGAAGAACGAGGCATCAGCGCTGACCCGCTCCACGCCGAGCACCTCGGCGAAGAGCCCACAGAGGATCTCTTCGGTCGGGGTGGCCGGACCCCGGCCCGCCACGGTGGCTGTGGAATCGGGGGCCGGGAGCTTCGCGCGGTCCAACTTGCCGTTGACCGTCAACGGCAGCGTGTCCAGCACGACGACCGCCGGGACCATGTACTCCGGCAGCCGCCCAGCGGCGAACGCACGTACCGCCGCCACGTCCAGCGCCCCGTTGGGGACCACATACGCGACCAGCTGCTTGTCCCCCGGCCCGTCGTCACGGACCACCACCGCGACCTGTGCCACGCCCTCGCAGGCGGCCACCACCGCCTCGATCTCGCCGGGCTCGACACGGAAACCACGGACCTTGACCTGCTCATCGACCCGACCCGCGAAGACCAGATCACCGTCAGCGGTCCACTTCGCCAGGTCGCCACTGCGATACATCCGCCCACCCGGAGCAGCGAACGGACAGGCGACGAACCGCTCCGCGGAGAGCCCCGGCCGACCGATGTAACCCCGGGCCAGACCCGCACCGGCGATATAGACCTCGCCGATCACCCCCACAGGCACCGGCCGGAGGAACGGATCCAGCACAAACACCTTGTTGTTGGGCAGCGGCCGACCGATGGGGGGCGCAGCCTCCAACCCGGTCTTCAGTGCGGTCGCGGTGGCGGTGGTGATGACGGTGGCCTCGGTCGGCCCGTACGTGTTCCACACCCGCGCACCCGCCGACCACCGACCAGCCAGATCCGCGCTCAACCGCTCCGCACCCAGCACCCAATTGCTCACACCCGGCACAGCATCCGGATCCAGCACCCCCAACAGCGACGGCACCACACTCGCCACCCGCACCCCACACCGGCCGATCATCTCCGCCAGCACCTGCGGATCCTTACGCTCCTCCGCACTCGCCACCGCCAAAGTGCCACCAGCAGCGAGGGTGACGGCGACGTCCAGGACGGCGGCATCAAAGCTGAACGACGCGAACTGCAACGCCACCACACCCGCGTCCACACCCAACACCGGACGCATCACCTCGGCCAGATTCGCCACACCACCATGCGCCACAGCCACACCCTTCGGCCGCCCCGTCGAACCCGACGTATAGATCACATACGCCAACTGACCCGGCACAATGACCCTCCCCAACGGCTCAGCCGAGAAGGCATCAGCCCCCTCGAGAAGGACCACGCGCGCATCACCGAGCGGGACACCATCAAGGCAATCGGCCGTACCCAGGACCACCTCGGCACCACTGTCCGCAATCACAAAACCCAACCGATCCGCCGGATACTCCGGATCCAACGGAACGAACGCCCCACCCGCCTTCCACACCGCCAACTCCGCCACCACCACATCCACCGACCGCCCCAAACACAACGCAACCCGCGACTCCCGACCCACACCAGCACCACACAACAACCGCGCCAACCGATTCGCCCGCCGATCCAACTCCCCATACGACACCGACTCGTCACCACACCGCACCGCCACCACATCCGGCGCCGCCACAACCCACCCCTCAAACCGCTCCACAATCGAGCCACCGGACAGCGCAGCCTCCGTGGCATTCCACTCCTCCACCACCCGAGCCCGCTCCACCTCCCCCATCACGTCCAGCCGACCGACCAACGTCTCCGGATCGGCCGCCATCTGCCCCAGCACCCGGAGCACCTGGTCGACCAGCCCCTGGGCCGTCGCCTCGTCGAACAGGTCCGGCCGGTAGCTCAGCCGCATGCCCAGGCCGCCGCTCGGGCCGACCACCAGGCCGAGCGGGTAATTGATCGACTCCCGGAGTCCATGCTCGGTGAACTTCAGCCCGCCCGGTCCGCGTCGTTCGGCCTCATCACCCGATGGCTGGTCGCCCGGCGGCTTCCGGGCGTTCGTGCCCGAGGGGAAGCTCTCGAACGCCATGATGGTGTCGAACGTCGCCCCGGGCCCGGCCTGCCGCTGGATGTCGCTGAGGCTCAGGTACTGGTAGTCCACCAGCGCCGCCTGCTCGGCCTGCAGCTCCGTCAGCAGTTCGGCCACCGACTGCGCCGGGTCGAAGCGCACACGTACGGGCACGGTGTTGATGAAGAGCCCCAGCATGCTCTCCATGCCCGGCAGGTCCAGCGGCCGTCCGGCCACGCTGGCGCCGAACACCACATCCCGTCGGCCGGTCAGCTTGCCGACGACGAGAGCCCAGGCGACCTGGACGACGGTGTTCAGCGTGAGGCCGTGGAAGCGGCGCGTCAGGTCGCGCAACGCCTGGTCCAGCTCCTTGCTCGCCCGGCCGGACACCATGGCGGAGTGCGCCGGCGCCCCGTTGTACTCGGCCGGGGCCACCAGCGTGGGTTCATCCGCCCCGCCCAGCGTCTTCCGCCAGGCCGCCATGGCTTCTTCCTTGTTCTGGCGGGCGAGCCAGGCGAGGTAGTCGCGGTACGGGGTGACGGGCGGCAGCCCGTGTGCGCTGCCCCCGGCCTCGTAACACGTCCACAACTCCCGCATCAGCACCGGCAGCGACCAGCCGTCCAACAGGATGTGATGCAGCGTGACCATCATCCGGTACTCATCCGACCCGACCTTGACCAGCAACACCCTCAGCAACGGCGGCACCGCCAGGTCGAAACGCCGCTCCCGCTCCCCGATCCCCAACCGCTCCGACTCCGCACGGGCGACATCCGCGTCGAGCCCGGACAGGTCCTCCTCCCGCCACGGCAGGCTCACCCGGCGCATGATGAGCTGGACCGGGGCTCCGGAGGCGCGCCGCTGGAAGCCCGCGCGCAGGCTCTCGTGGCGGTCGAGCAGCGCCTGCCAGGACGCCCGCAGCACCGCGGAGTCCAGCTTGCCCTCCAGGCCGGTGATCATCTGCTCGACGTAGACGTCGATGCCCTCCTCGTCGTACACCGCGTGGAACAGCAGGCCCTCCTGCAGCGGCGACAGCGGCCATACCCCCACCAGAGCGGAGTCGGTCATCTCAAGCTCCTTCGTCCATCTGCTGCGCTGTCGCTTCGAACTCGTCCAACTCGCTCTGGCTGATGTCCACCAACGGGAAGTCGGAGGGGGTGTGGCCACCGATACCGGTGTCGGCGTCGACGTCCGTGGTGTGCGTGGCCAGCCCGGTGAGCATCGCGGCCCAGCCGTCCAGCAGGTTCCGGGCGGCCGAGTCCGCCAGCAGCTCGGACGGCCAGGACACGATGAGGGAGAGCTGCGGGCCGTCGGGCAGATCGTGGACGACGCCCATGACCTCCAGGGCGTGCATGACCGGGATCCGGTCGTTGGCACCGCCACCTCGGCCACCGTCACCGGCGGTCTGCCAGGCATGTTGCTCGACGGGCTGCTGACCCTGTGTGCTCTGGTTCTGCCGGCCGGGGAATCGGCCCAGGTAGTTGAAGCCGATCTGGGCGGTGGGCAGGGCGGCGAGCGCGGGCCCGGTCTCGGGGTTGAGATACCGGAGCATCCCGTAGCCGAGCCCATCGGCCGGGACCGCGCGGAGCTGTTCCTTGATGCGCTTGACGGCCCGTCCCGCCGCGGCCCCGCCGGAGCGCAGCTCCATGACGTCGATGACACCGACGTCGAGCCGCACCGGGTAGCTGCTGGTGAACCAGCCGACCGTGCGCGTCAGGTCCGCTCCCTCCCCCAACGGGACCCGGCCGTGGCCCTCGAGGTCCAGCAGGACCCCAGCCGTGTCCTGGCCCTGTCGGCGCCGCCACTCGGCCAACGCCGCGGTCAGACCGGTCAGCAGTACGTCGTCAACGCCCGCGTGGAACGCCGTCGGCACGCTGGTCAGCAGCGCCGATGTGACCTCCGTGGACACCTTCACCGACAGCTGCCGGACGGTGGCGCCAAGGTCCCGCTCCGGGTCCACGGGCCGCGAGGTGAGGAGGGGGCCGTGGCCGTCCAACAGCTGTGCCCACGACGGGAGTTCGGCGAGTCGTTGTTGGCCGGTGGCTTCGGTCCGCAGGGCGCGGGCCCAGTGCCGGAAGGAGGTGGGCACCGGCTCCAGCACGACCTCACGGCCGGCGGCCAGCTCCGTGTACGCCTCGGCCAGATCGGGCACGAGGACGCGCCAGGAGACGCCATCCACCACTAGGTGGTTGAGGAGGATCAACAACCGTCCGGGGGTGTCCGGCCCGAGGTCGAACCAGACCACCTGCAGCATCACACCCGCTCGCGGATCGAGCCGCTCCGCGGCGGCCCGCGACTGCTCGGCGATCAGGCGCTCGAGGTCACCCCCGGCCGCACTCGCGTCGACTCGGTGCACCCACAGGGCCACGGACACGGTCGGGGGGACGAGGAGGCGGGGCTCGGGCTCGGTGTCCAACCGGGCCCGCAGAATGTCGTGGTGATAGACCACCGCCTGAACGGCACCGGTCAGCGTCTCCAGCCGCATCCCCGCCGGAGCCACCACCACCGTGGACTGGGACACCGCACCTATACGCTCTGCTCCGGCCCGCTCCAGCAGCTCATGCATGACCGGCGTCAACGGCACCTCACCCGTGCCCGGGTCGCCACTCCCCGCCAGGCCACCGGGAGCAGAAGCGTCATGGGCCACCAGCGCCAGCTCCGCCGGAGTTCGCCGCTCGAACACCTGCCGGGCGCTCACTACCAGACCGGCTTTACGCGCCCTCGACACCAGCAGCATGGACATGATCGAGTCACCGCCGAGTTCGAAGAACGACGCGTCGGCACTGACCTCATCGATGCCAAGCACCTCGACGAAAAGCCCACAGAGGATCTCTTCGGTCGGGGTGGCCGGACCCCGGCCCGCCACGGTGACCGTGGTGTCCGGGGCGGGGAGCGCGGCGCGGTCCAACTTGCCGTTGACGGTGAGCGGCAGCGCGTCCAGCACGACGACCGCCGGGACCATGTACTCCGGCAGCCGCCCAGCGGCGAACGCACGTACCGCCGCCACGTCCAGCTCCCCGTTGGGGACCACGTACGCGACCAGCCGCTTGTCCCCCGGCCCGTCGTCACGGACCACCACCGCGACCTGTGCCACGCCCTCGCAGGCGGCCACCACCGCCTCGATCTCGCCGGGCTCGACGCGGAAGCCGCGGACCTTGACCTGCTCATCGACGCGGCCCGCGAAGACCAGATCACCCTCTTCGGTCCACTTCGCCAGGTCGCCACTGCGATACATCCGGCCGCCCGGGGCGGCGAACGGACAGGCGACGAACCGCTCGGCGGACAGGTCCGGCCGACCGATATAGCCCCGAGCCAGGCCCGCACCGGCGATGTACACCTCGCCCGTAACGCCCACGGGCACCGGATTGAGGAACTGGTCGAGCACATAGACGCGGGCGTTGGGGAGGGGACGGCCTATCGGCGGGGCCTCCTCCAGCGCGGCGTCCAGCGGCGTGGCGGTGGCGGTGGTGATGACGGTGGCCTCGGTCGGCCCGTAGGTGTTCCACACCCGCGCACCCACCGACCACCGACCAGCCAGATCCGCGCTCAACCGCTCCGCGCCCAGCACCCAATTGCTCACACCCGGCACAGCCTCCGGATCCAGCACCCTGAGCAGCGACGGCACCACACTGGCCACCCGCACGCCACACCGGCCGATCATCTCCGCCAGCACCTGCGGATCCTTACGCTCCTCCGCACTCGCCACCGCCAAAGTGCCACCAGCCGCAAGGGTGACGGCGACGTCGAGGACGGCGGCGTCAAAGCTGAACGACGCGAACTGCAACGCCACCACACCCGGGACCACACCCAACACCGGACGCAT
>NZ_JBHYVB010000277.1:0-12105 GCF_042750115.1 Streptomyces sp. NPDC059455 | reverse complement strand
CGAACTGACACGATCGACATCCGACAGATCGGTCGCGGAAGCCTGGGCCAAGAGCTGTTGCGTGTGCCCGTCGTCCAGCACCAGCAACCGATCGCACTCCCACCGGGGTACCCGCTCCGCCGTCTCCGTCGTCGCCAGGACCACCTCCGGCTGAGCATCCTCGAGCATGAAGGCGATCCGGTTCGCGGGATAACGCGGATCGATCGGCACATACGCCCCACCAGCCTTCACCACCGCCAACAACGCCACCACCATCTCCACCGACCGGGACACCACCAACCCCACCCTGGACTCCGGCCCCACCCCCAACCCCACCAACACCCGAGCCAGACGATTCGCCCGCTCATTCACCTCCCCATACGACACCCCACGCCCCTCACACACCACCGCCACCGCACCCCGATCCCGCCGCACCCACCCCTCAAACAACCCCGGCAGCACATCAACGGCACCGCCGTCACCAGACGCGTCCCCGCTCCACGTCTCCACCAACTCCTGTTCCTCGCCCGTGAGCACATCGATCCGCCCCACCAAGCACCCCGGATCAGCAGCGATCGCCTCCAGCACCCGCACAAAGCGAGCCGCGATCACCTCCACCCCATCCCGGTCGAACACATCAGGCCGGTACCCCCACCGCACCTGAAGCCGCTCACCAGGAATCACCGTCAACGCCAACGTGTAATGCGTCGCATCCCGGCCCCCGCTGGCCCGCACGGTCACGCCACTGTCTCCCAGAGCCCCCGAAGCCGCGTCGGGCGCCACCGGATAGTTCTCGAATATCACCACCGTGTCGAACCGGGCCCCCGCACCCACCGCCGCCTGAATCTCAGGCAACCCCGCGAACTGATACTCCGACAACCGCCCCTGCGTCTCCTGCAACCCCGACAACAACCCCGCCACCGACACCCCAGCACCCGCCCTGACCCGCACCGGCACCGTATTGATACACAACCCCACCAACGACTCAGCACCCACCAACTCCACCGGCCGCACCGCCACCGTCGCCCCGAACACCACATCCTCACGCCCCAACAGCCGCCCCAACACCACACCCCACGCCCCCTGAATCAACGTGTTCAGCGTCAGCCCCAACTCCCGCCCACGCTCCACCAACCGCCCCGTCAAACCCTCCGCAACCTCACACCACACCTCACCCGGCACCACCCCACCACCACCAGCAACCACCGGCCCCAACACCGTCGCCTCCTCCACCCCAGCCAACACCCCACACCACGCCGCAACCGCCGCACCCCGATCCCGCGACCCATACCACGCGAGATAGTCGCGGTACGGCGTCGGCCTGGGCAGTGCACTCTCCCCGCCCGGGCGCTCGTACAAGGCGAACAGATCCCGCACCACCAGCGGAGTGGACCAGCCGTCCAGCAGGATGTGGTGATTCGTCATCACGAGACGGAAGCGGTCCTCGCCGAGACGGAACAACGCGAACCGCAGCAACGGCGGCCGAGCCAGATCGAAACGGTCGGCACGGTCCTCCGCCAGCCACCGCTCAAAGACGCCCTGCGCCTCCGCCTCCCCCAGACCCCGCAGATCCTCCTCACACCACGGCACCCGCACCCCACCGGACACCACCTGAACCGGCACCGACACACCCTCATGCACAAACCCCGCACCCACATGCGGATACCGCCGCAACAACCCCTCCACGGCCCCCCGCAACCGCATCACATCCACCGAACCCTCGAGATCGAAGACCAGCTGCACCATGTACACATCCGGCGCACCATCGTCATAGACCGCGTGGAACAACAACCCCTCCTGCAACGGGGTCAGCGGCAGGATGTCGTCGGCCTCCGGGACCAGTGCCTCGACGCGTTCGATCTCGGTTTGGTCGAGCGGGATCAGCGGCACGTCGGAGGGTGTGCGGCCACCGGACGTGGGATGCCTCAGATGGGCGATCAGTCCGTCCACGGCCGTGCACCATGCCTCGGCGAACCGGCTCACTTCCGCTTCCGTCATCAGGTGGCCGGCCCAGGCCCAGGTCGCCGTGAGGCGCGGGCCGTCGGGGGTGTCCTCGGTGAGTGCGTTGATGTCGAGGCAGTGGGTGAGGGCCAGATCGGGGTCGGAGCCGCCGCCGAGGGCCGTACTCTCCTTGGCGTAGGGCCAGTTGGCGGATCCACTGCCGGTGTACCGGCCGAGGTAGTTGAAGCCGATGCGCGGTGTGTTCAGCGCCGCGAGCTGGGGCCCGGTGCGAGGGTTGAGGTAGCGCAGCAGACCGTAGCCGATGCCGTGGTCCGGGACACGCAGCTGTTCCTTCACGCGTTTGAGTGCACCGCTCAGGCTGGCGGCGCCGGTCGCCACGTCGGTCCAGTCGACGGGACCCGCGTCGAGGCGTACCGGATACATGCTGGTGAACCAGCCAATGGTGCGGGTCAGATCGAGGGCCTCGGCGATGTCCTCGCGACCGTGTCCCTCGACGTTGACCAGCAGGGCGGTGGCCTCGGCTGTGCCGTAGCAGTGGGCCGCGGCCAGGACCAGGGCCGTGAGGAGCACGTCATCGACCCCCGCGTGGTACGCGGCGGGTACGGTCGTGAGGAGGGGCTCGGTGCGTGCCGGGTCGAGGACGACGGTGAGCGAACGCAGGCTGCGCACATCGTCACGGGCGGGGTCGAGCGCGCCTGTGGCCACGGTGAGCCCGGGGTCCCTGGTCATACGGGTCCACATGTCCAGCTCATCTTCCCGGGCGGGGTCGACGGCCTGGTCGGCGAGCAGCCGCGACCATCGGCGGAAGGAAGTGCCGACGGGCTGGAGTGCGGGCGGGCGGGCGGCCTCGAGAGCCTCGTACGCGGCGATGAGGTCGGGCAGCAGCACCCGCCAGGACACTCCGTCCATCACCAGGTGGTGGGCCAGCAGGAGCAGCCGGCCGGGGCGCCGGTCCCCCGCGTCCAGCCAGATCACCTGCAGCACGGTGCCGGAGTGCGGGTCCAGTCGGGCCTGACCCGCCGCGCTCTCGGCCGCCACCGCCGCCTGCAGGTCCTCGTCGCCACCGCCGATCACCGCGGTCCGGCGTACCAGATCCGCTGCCGCGATGGAGCCGGGCTGTGTGATTTCCAGCTGCCAGGCGTCGGCTCCACCGCCACCGCCACCGCCACCGCCACCGCCACCGGGGCGATCGTCACCGTCCCCGTCGGCGATCCGCAGTCGCAGTCGCAGTGCGTCATGGTGGTCGATCACGGCCTGTACCGAGGGGATCAGCCGGTCGAGCGTCAGCTTCGGTGGCACTTCCAGCAGCACCGACTGGTGATAACCGGCGGTCGCCCCTTCGCGCTCCCGCAGCCAGTGCATGATCGGGGTCATGGGCAGTGTGCCCACTCCGTTGTCCTCCACGGCCGGGGCCTCGACGGTCCGGGTGGCGGTGGCGGCGAGAGCGGCGGGGGTCTTGTGCTGGAACACCTCACGCGGCGTGATCACCAGCCCCGCACGGCGAGCCCGGCCCACCAACTGGATGGACATGATGCTGTCCCCACCCAGCGCGAAGAAGTCCGCGTCGGCCGGGACATCGGGCACGCCCAGCACCTGGGCGAACAACCCGCACAACAGCCCTTCCGACGCGGTGGCTGGCGTACGGCCGGGGGCCGGGGTGTGGTCCGGGGCGGGCAGCGCCTTGCGGTCCAGCTTCCCGTTCGCCGTCAGCGGCAACCGCTCCAGCACGACAACGGCCGAGGGCACCATATGCTCCGGCAGGACACCCGCCAGGAACTCGCGCAACTCCGCAGCCACCGGACGGGACCCCGCCGTCGGTACGACATAGCCGGTCAGCCGCCGGTCCCCGGGACGATCCTCGCGCACCACCACCACAGCCCGCGCCACCTGCGAATGCGACGCCAGCGCCGCCTCCACCTCACCCAACTCAATACGGAAACCCCGCACCTTGACCTGATCATCCACCCGGCCCACGAACTCCAGCCGCCCATCCACCCGCCACCGCACCAGGTCCCCGGTGCGATACATCCGCCCACCGGGCCCAGCGAACGGACACGCCACAAACCGCTCCGCCGTCAACCCCGCACGCCCCGCATAACCCCGCGCCAACCCCGCACCCGCCACATACAACTCACCCACCACACCCGGGGGCACGAGCTCCAGCCCCTCATCCAGCACATGGGTGTGCAAATGCGGGAGGGGTCGGCCGATCAGGCTCCTCGCGCCGGGCTCGGAGAGCTCGCGGTCGATCGGCTGGTGGGTAACGTGCACGGTGGTCTCGGTTATGCCGTACATGTTCACCACGACAGGGGCATCGTCGTGGTGGCGGGCGTACCAGTCGGCAAGGCGCGTGGGGTCGAGTGCCTCGCCGCCGAGCACGACATAGCGAAGCGCCGTACCCACGTGTGGCCCGCCGCGTTCCGCTTCGGCCGCGATCAGTTGGTAAAGCGCCGAGGGGGTCTGGCTCAGGACCGAGACGTTTTCCCGTACCAGCAACTCCAGGAAGTCCGAAGGGGAACGGGTCACCTCCCTGTCGACCACGATAAGGCGGCCACCGCTCAGCAGGGCTCCCCAGATCTCCCACACCGAGAAGTCGAACGCATACGAGTGGAACATGGTCCACACGTCGTCCGGGCCGTAGGCGTAGCTCCGCGCGATCGCTTCGAGCAGCCTCACCACGTTGGTGTGCGTCACCAGGACACCCTTGGGCGCGCCGGTGGATCCTGAGGTGTAGATGGCGTAGGCCGGGTGCCGGGGATCGAGCGGGCTCGTGCGGTCGCGGTCGGTGAGGTCGGTGGCGGACTCCTGGGCCAGGAGCTGGTGGGTGTGCTCGTCGTCCAACACCAGCAGCCGGGCGGTCTCGCCCGGGGGTATCCGGTCGGCCGTGTCCCTGGTGGCGAGCACCACTTCCGGGGCGGAGTCATCCAGCATGAACCCGATCCGGGACCTGGGATAGCGCGGATCGATCGGTACGTACGCCCCACCGGCCTTCACCACCGCCAGCAACGCCACCACCATCTCCACCGACCGGGACACCACCAGCCCCACCCTGGACTCCGGACCCACCCCCAGCCCCACCAACACCCGCGCCAGACGATTCGCCCGCTCATTCACCTCGCCATACGAAACCTCACGCCCCTCGCAGACCACCGCCACCGCATCCCGATCCCGCCGCACCCACCCCTCGAACATCCCCGGCAGCACATCAACGCCCTCATCCGCAGCACCCGGCGCACCTCCGCCCCACGCCTCCAGCCGCTCCCGTTCCTCCCCGCTGAGCACATCGATCCGCCCCACCACACACGCCGGATCAGCGGCCATCGCCGCCAACACCCGCACAAAACGAGCCGCCAGCACCTCCACCGACTCCCGGTCGAACAGGTCGGTCGCGTACTCCAGCGTTCCGTGGATACCCGCGGGGCCGCCGCCATCGGCATGTGTCTCGGCGAGCATGAAGGACAGGTCGAACTTGGCGGTGTCCATCTCGACCCAGAGCGGTTCGCTGATCAGCCCCGGCAGTGCGGGGCCGGAGTGGTGGGTGTTCTGGAATCCGAGCATCACCTGGAACAGGGGGTGCCGGGCCAGGGAGCGGTCCGGGTTGAGCAGGTCGACCAGCCGCTCGAAGGGTACGTCCTGGTGGTCGTAGGCGGCCAGGTCCACGTCGCGGACGCGGTGTAGGAGGGTGGTGATGTCGGGGTTGCCGGAGGTGTAGACGCGCAGCACCAAGGTGTTGACGAAGAAGCCCACCAGGTCGTTGACGGCTTCCTCGCCCCGCCCCGCGTACGGGGTGCCGATGGAGATGTCGTGGCCCGCGCCGAGCCGGGTCAGCAGCACGGCCAGTCCGGCTTGGACGACCATGAAGACGCTGACGTCGTGGGCGTGTGCCACATCGGCCAGCCGCTGGTGGAGCGCGGCCGGGATGTCCAGGTCCACGGTGCCGCCGCGATGGCTCGCCACCGCCGGGCGCGTACGGTCGGTGGGCAGGTCGAGCTCTGCGGGCAGGTCCGCCAAGGCTCGGTCCCAGTAGGCGAGTTGCCGTGACATCAGGCTGTCGGGCGTGTTCTCCTCACCGAGGACACGCCGCTGCCAGATGGCGTAGTCGGCGTACTGCACCGGGAGCGGCTCCCACTGTGGTGCGCGCCCTCGGGCGCGGTCCGTGTAGGCGCGGGCGAGGTCGCTGAAGAGGGGGCCCATGGACCAGCCGTCGGCGGCGATGTGGTGCAGCACCAGCAGCAGTACGTGCTCGTGGTCCGCCGTTGTGTAGATGCCCGCGCGCAGTGGCAGTTCCGTGGCCAGGTCCTCGAATCCCCGTCCGGCCTCGGCCGCGAGCAGCGCGTCCAGGTCCTTGGGGTCGGCGTGCGACATGCTGATCGGCAGCCGGGTGCGCGCGGTGTCGGCGTCGAGCACATGCTGCCAGGGCTGCCCCTGGTCGTCCTTCGGGTAGAGAGTCCGCAGGGCTTCGTGCCGGACCACGACATCGCGGAGTGCGTCAGCCAGCGCCTCGCGGTCCAGGGGGCCGGTGATCCGCTGCGCGGACACGATGGTGTAGGTGGCGGACCGGGGACCCTGGATCTCCTGCATGAACCACAGACGCCACTGCGCATACGACAGCGGGATCCGTTCCGGTCGCGGCATCGGGCTCAGGGGCGGCCGGGTCGTTCCGGTGCTCGTTCCGTCGCCGAGCCGTGGGATCAGCTGGGCGACCGTGGGTGCCTGGAACAGTGTGCGGACGCTCAGCTCGGTGCCGGTCTCGGCGCGGATGCGGCCGATGAGCCGCATCGCGAGGAGGGAGTGGCCGCCGAGTGCGAAGAAGTCGTCGTCCACACCGACCTCGGCAAGCCCCAGTACCTCGGCGAAGAGGCCGCACAGGGCCCACTCCCGCGGGGTCCGCGGGGCCCGACCGGTTCCGGCGGTGAACTCCGGGGCGGGCAGCGCCTTGCGGTCCAGCTTTCCGTTCGGGGTCAGTGGCAGCTCGTCGATCGCCATCACGATCGACGGCACCATGTGCTCCGGCAGCATGCTCCGCAGATGGGCCTGGAGTGCGGGGAGCAGCGAGTCGGTCTCCGGGCCGGCGCCCGGTTCGTTGGCGTAGGCGGTGAGCGGTCGCGCGCTCGCCTGGGCAGCAGCGACGGGCAGATCGACGACCGGCCGGTCCGGATCCTCGGCACCGAGCAGGAAGAGGGCGTCGAGTCGCTCGGGCTCTTCGGACCAGGTCAGATGGGCGCGGTAGCCGTGACGGGCGGCCAGCTCGTGCAGGGTTTCCACGTCGGGTGTTCCCGGCATGGCGTCGGGTGTCTGCGGTGTGGCGTCGGGTGTCCCCGGCGTGGCGGCAGGTGTCCCCGGCAGGGCGGCGGGTGTCCCCGGCAGGGCGGCGGGTGTTCCCGTGTGCGCGCCGACGGTGGCGTCGGTGTCGATGGTCTGCCGGATGGTTTCCGGGGCGGTGCCGTCCTGGAACTGCCGTACCGCTGCCAGGTCGTCCATCAGCCGGGCGTTGGGGAGGTCCCTCACCCACAGCTTGTCGTGGCGCCGGGAGAGGAGTGCCGCCAGTTCATCGGTCCGGTGCACATCGGTTCCCCAAGTCGCCGTCGGTGCTGCCTCGTCCGCGCGTACGGCGGTGACCGGTGCCTTGTGGAGCACCACGTCATAGCGGTACCGCGTCAGTTCGTTGCGGCTCTTCCCGCGCTTGATCCGGATGTCGACCGCCGCGATGTCCGGAACGGTGGCCTGGAGAGCCGAGAAGAACGCCGGGTCGATCAGCAGTTCCCTCTCGAGGGAGATGGTCTGCTCGATCGCCTTGCGGAGGTCCGCGCCCGAGAGCTCACCGCCGAACCTGCTGAGACCGGCCGCCGTGGCGAAGCAGCGGAGCAGGCGGAGATTGCGGACATCACCGAGGAACAGGGAGCCGCCTGGTGCGAGCAGTCGCATCGCTCCGGAGATGACGGCGACGAGGTAGTCGACGCCGGGGAAGTACTGGATCACCGAATTGATGATCACGGTGTCGAAGTGGCCGGACGGAAATCCGGTGAAGACGTCGGCGGGCTGGGAGGACAGCTCCACGCGGGCAGCCAGGTCCGGATCGCGATCGATCTGGTCCCGCAGCACGTCGATCACCGCGGAGGAGAAGTCCGTGGCCCAATACGAGTCGCACCCGGGCGCCAGCCGGCGCAGCAACAGACCTGTGCCCACGCCGATTTCGAGCACGCGTCGAGGAGCCAGTGCGGAGATCCGGTCCACGGTGGCCGTCAGCCACTCCCGCATCTCGTCCAGGGGGATGGGACGACCGTCGTAGCTGCTGTCCCAGCCGATGAAGTCCTCAGCAGCGTTCCCGGTGGAGGCGCTGGTGGAGTCCTCACGGAGAGCGGTGGCAGGGCGGTCTCCGTACAGCGACTCGTAGAAACTCTTCCAGTGGCCGATGTGGTCGTCCGCGTGGCGCTTCGCCGGCTCCTCGTACCGTGACGCGTCGTCCCGGGGTGTGTCGTTCCGTGACATGTCGTCCCGTGACGCTTCGTCCCGTGATGTGGTGCGGGGCGCGGGTACGGCGTAGCCGATCAGCCGTCGGTCACCGGGACGGTCCTCGCGCACCACGACCGCTGCCCGAGCCACCTGCGGATGCGACGCCAGCGCCGCCTCCACCTCACCCAACTCGATACGGAAACCCCGCACCTTGACCTGATCATCCACCCGGCCGACGAACTCCAGCCGCCCGTCCGCCCGCCATCGCACCAGGTCCCCGGTCCGGTACATCCGCGCCCCGGGCTCGGCGAACGGGCATGCCACAAACCGTTCCGCCGTCAGCCCCGCACGCCCCGCATACCCCCGCGCCAACCCCGCACCCGCCACATACAACTCACCCACCACGCCCGGTGGCACCCACCCCAGCCCACCATCCAGGATGTACAACCGTGTGTCCTGGATCGGTGTCCCGATGGCCGGTGGCCGTTCCTCTCCCGGCTCGCACGGCTGGCCGGAGATGTCGATGGTGGTTTCGCTCGGCCCGTACGAGTTGTAGAGCCGCACCCAGGGAAGCGTGGCGTGGAAGGTGTCGCGGACGGCCGCCGACATGGCTTCCCCGCCACAGACGACGTCACGCAGCGAGCGGCAATCGTCCGGCACCGCGTGCCACTCCAGGAGATGCTGAAGGAGGGAGGGGACGGTATGGACGACGGTCACCTGGTGGCGCCTTACGGCCGCGAGAAGGTACCCGGGATCCGCGTGCTTGTCCGGGTGGGCCAGCACGATGGCCCCGCCGGCCATCAGCGGGCAGAACGCTTCCCATACGGAGACGTCGAAGCTCAGGGGTGTGCGCATGAGGAAGCGGTCCTCGGCGCTCCAGCCGAACGCCTTCACCCGCCACAGGAGGTTGTTCAGCAAGGACTGGTGCGTCACCACCACACCCTTGGGGGTGCCCGTCGACCCTGAGGTGTAGATGGCGTAGGCCGGGTGCCGGGGATCGAGCGGGCTCGTGCGGTCGCGGTCGGTGAGGTCGGTGGCGGACTCCTGGGCCAGGAGCTGGTGGGTGTGCTCGTCGTCCAACACCAGCAGCCGGGCGGTCTCGCCCGGGGGTATCCGGTCGGCCGTGTCCCTGGTGGCGAGCACCACCTCCGGGGCGGAGTCATCCAGCATGAACCCGATCCGGGACCTGGGATAGCGCGGATCGATGGGCACGTACGCCCCACCGGCCTTCACCACCGCCAGCAACGCCACCACCATCTCCACCGACCGGGACACCACCAGCCCCACCCTGGATTCTGGGCCCACCCCGAACCCCACCAGGATCCGCGCCAGACGATTCGCCTGCTCATTCACCTCGCCATACGGCACCTCACGCCCCTCACACACCACCGCCACCGCATCCCGATCCCGCCGCACTCGCTCTTCGAACAGTCCCGGCAACAGCCCGTAGCTGGTGTCTTCCTCAGCGGGCGCGCCTCCACCCCAGCGTGTCAGTTGTTCCCGTTCCACTCCGGTCAGTACATCGACCCACCCGACCAGACGGGCCGGATCAGCGGCGATCGTCTCCAGCACCCGCACGAAACGAGCCGCGATCACCTCCACTGCCTGCTGGTCGAACACATCGGGCCGGTATCCCCATCGCGTCTGAAGCCGCTCACCGGGAATCGCCATCAACGCGAGGGGATAGTGCGTGGCGTCGTGGGCCGCGATGGCGGTGGTCTTGAGTGTGCTGTCGGCGCGGCCGAAGACGGCATCGTCCACGGGGTAGTTCTCGAAGACCGTCGCGGTGTCGAAGAGCGGGCCCGAACCGGCATAGGCGCTCTGCTGGATGTCGGTCAGGCTCAGGAACTGATGGTCGAGCAACCGTGATTGTTCGTCCTGCAGCCGGATGAGCATCGCCACCAGGCTTTCGCCCGCGAGCACGCGAAGCCGCAGCGGCACCGTGTTGACGAACAGCCCGACCATGGATTCGACACCGGGAATCTCGGGCGGCCGAACGGCCACCGTCGTTCCGAAGACCACATCATCACGTCCGGTCATACGGGCCAGGAGGAGGCCCCAGGCACCCTGTATCACGGTGTTCAGGGTCAGACCGGCCTCACGCGCCCGCTCGGTCAGAGAAGCGGTGAGGGATTGCGAGAGGAGCTGTGAGACGTCCTTGGGGGCTACGGCCTGGCGTCCGGGGCCTGCGGGCGTCAGCAGAGTGGGGTCTTCGACGCCCGCCAAGGCATCGCGCCATGCCTCCAGCGCCGCATCCCGATCGCGCGACCCGTACCACGCGAGGTAGTCGCGGTACGGCGTCGGCCTGGGCAGTGCGCTCTCCTCACCTGGTTGCTCGTACAAGGCGAACAGATCCCGCACCACCAGCGGAGTGGACCAGCCGTCCAGCAGGATGTGGTGATTCGTCATCACCAACCGGAAGCGGTCCTCGCCGAGACGGAACAACGCGAACCGCAGCAACGGCGGCCGCGCCAGATCGAAACGGTCGACCCGGTCCTCCGCCAGCCACCGCTCAAAGACGCCCTGCGCCTCCGCCTCCCCCAGACCCCGCAGATCCTCCTCACACCACGGCACCCGCACCCCACCAGGCACCACCTGAACCGGCACCGACACACCCTCATGCACAAACCCCGCACCCACATGCGGATACCGCCGCAACAACCCCTCCACGGCCCCCCGCAACCGCATCACATCCACCGAACCCTCGAGATCGAAGACCAGCTGCACCATGTACACATCCGGCGCACCATCGTCATAGACCGCGTGGAACAACAACCCCTCCTGTCCGGCCGCCAGGGGCAGGACCTCGCCGTACTGGGGGATCTTCGCTTCGATGGCTTCCTGGTCGGACTGGCTCAGCGAGATCAAGGGGCGTGGGGGCGTGGTGGAGTCCGCGGTGTCCGTCGATTGCGTGGAAACGGCCGGGGCCTCGGGGACCCGGGCGGTGGTGGCGAGGGCGGCGGGCGTCTTGTGCTGGAACACCTCACGCGGGGTGAACACCAGCCCCGCACGGCGGGCCCGGCCCACCAACTGGATGGACATGATGCTGTCCCCACCCAGCGCGAAGAAGTCCGCGTCGGCCGGGACATCGGGCACGCCCAGCACCTGGGCGAACAACCCGCACAACAGCCCTTCCGACGCGGTGGCTGGTGTACGGCCGGGGGCCGGGGTGTGGTCCGGGGCGGGCAGCGCCTTGCGGTCCAGCTTCCCGTTCGCCGTCAGCGGCAACCGCTCCAGCACGACAACGGCCGAGGGCACCATATGCTCCGGCAGGACACCCGCCAGGAACTCGCGCAACTCCGCAGCCACCGGACGGGACCCCGCCGTCGGTACGACATAGCCGGTCAGCCGCCGGTCCCCGGGACGATCCTCGCGCACCACGACGGCCGCCCGCGCCACCTGCTGATGCGACGCCAGCGCCGCCTCCACCTCACCCAACTCGATCCGGAAACCACGGACCTTGACCTGATCATCTACGCGGCCGACGAACTCCAGTTGTCCCTCCGCCTGCCACCGCACCAGGTCCCCGGTCCGGTACATCCGCCCACCGGGCCCGACGAACGGACACGCCACGAACCGCTCCGCCGTCAGCCCCGCACGCCCCGCATAACCCCGCGCCAATCCGGTACCCGCTACGTACAGCTCGCCCACCACACCCGGTGGCACCAACCCCAAGCCACCATCCAGCACATAGACCGATGTGTTGGACAA
>NZ_JBHYVB010000276.1:0-12153 GCF_042750115.1 Streptomyces sp. NPDC059455 | reverse complement strand
CCTGCCGCACCGAACTCCTGGACCGGACCCTGATCTGGAACCAGAGCCACCTCCTCCACGCCCTGCGCGAGTACGAATCCTTCTACAACGAACACGGCCCGCACAGGGCCCTGAAAAACGCCGCCCCATGCCGCCCACTACCTGCACCCCTCACCCAACAAGCCCAGCTCACTCACCTGGAAGTCCACAGACGAGACCGGCTCGGCGGAACGCTCCACCAGTACCAGCACGCCGCCTGAGCTGCGCAGATGATGTATCGGCACCCGCAGAGCCGGACGCGTCTCACGCGAGACTCCGCCTGCCGCGGCACGGCCGGCCCCACCGCCACGCCGGGCTTGCAGAGGGCCGAGTGGGGCGTCGATCGTTCCCCAGCGGCCGACGGCACCCGCCGCTCAACTCCGGGAGCATCACGTCACAGCGGCAGGATCATTGATCCGATGTCTCCCCGCCGCAGTCATTGACCTCTCAGCTCGACACCCCTACCTTGCCCGCATGTTTTCGACAAACGAGCATGCCCATGCCGTAAGTCCCGCCAGGACACTCCGATTATTCATCGGGTCTCCTCGCCTCATCGCGGCCTTCCTCTGCGCGCTCCTGCCCATCGGCGCGCTCACCCTGCCCGCACACGCGGCGACCGCGATCACCTACTTCGTCTCGCCCAGCGGCAGTGACAGCAACCCCGGGACCAGTGCCGACGCCCCCTTCCGCACCCTCACCAAGGCGCAGACCGCGGTCCGGGCGATCGACAAATCGACGTCCGGCCCGATCACCGTGACGCTGGCCGGTGGCATCTACCGGCTGACCAAGACGCTGACGTTCACCGCCGCGGACTCCGGCGGCGGCACCGCCGGCACCATCTGGTGGAAGGCGGCGTCCGGACAGGCCCCGGTCATCAGCGGCGGCGTCCAGATCACCGGCTGGACCAGGACCGCCACGGGCAGCGACATCTGGTCCGCCCCGGCCCCCAGCGCCCTGGACACCCGGCAGCTGTACGTGAACGGCGTACGTGCCGTGCGCGCGACAGGCTCCCTGCCGGTATCGGTGACCCAGACGGCGACCGGGTACACCACCGCGTCCGGTGACCCGATGGCCGGCTGGCGCAACCCCTCGGCCATCGAGTTCGTCTACCGCGGCGGCCTCGGGGCGTGGACCGAGCCGCGCTGCCCGGTCGCCTCGGTTACCAGTACCGCCATCACCATGGCCCAGCCCTGCTGGAACAACTCCACCCAGCGCGTGATGCGTCCCGACGACTCGGGCCGCACCTACAACCTGGTCGGCCGCAAGTCGATCACCAAGGCGCCCACGGCGGTGGAGAACGCCTACGAGCTCCTCGACAAGCCAGGTGAGTTCTACCTGGACAAGAGCGAGCACCGGTTCTACTACATTCCGCGTTCCGGGGAGAACCTGACCACCGCGGACGTCGAGGCGCCCTCGCTGGACACGCTGATGGCGTCCTCCGGCACTGCCTCCGACGAGCCCAGCCGCATCGGCTTCCAGGGCATCCAGTTCTCCAACGCGAACTACACGACCACCAACACCGGAACCGGCTTCTCCGAGATCCAGGCGACGTACCAGGTCACCGGCACCAAGGGCTACGCCACCCAGGGACTGTGCGACTTCGTGCCAGGCGGCACCTGCCCCTACGGCAACTGGACCAAGATGCCCGCCGCCGTGCGCTTCCCGTACAGCAGGAACATCCACTTCGACCACGACTACTTCGTCCACCTCGGCGCGGCCGGACTGGACCTCGGCAACGGCGCGCAGAACGCCACGGTCACCGCCTGTGTGTTCACCGACATCTCGGGCAACGGCCTCGACCTGGGCGGCGTGGACATCCCACAGCCCAGCAGCTCGGCACAGCGCACCAGCGGGATCACCGTCAAGGACAGCCACTTCTACGACACCGCCGCCGAATACCACGGCGGGGTCGCGGTCGACGCCGGATACATCGAGACGTCGACCATCACCCACAACCAGATCGACCATGTGCCCTACACGGCCATCTCCATCGGCTGGGGCGGCTGGCCCGACAAGGTGAGCCTGCCGGCACAGCCCAACTACTCCAACAACAACACGATCTCGTACAACCTGATCTACGACCACATGTCGCTGCTCGACGACGGCGGCGCCGTCTACACCAACGGGATCACCGGCACCTCGATGGCGAACGGCGAGCATGTCATCGGCAACGTGGTCCACGACCAGCACAACACCTCGGGCGGCCACGTCCTGTACACCGACAACGGCGCCACCTACGTGTCGATCCTCGACAACGCGGTGTGGAACATCAACGTCTCGCCCTGGGGCAGCAAACACGTGAACTACACCGCCAGCGACGGGACATACGACCCCACGGACATCGAGGGCAACTACTGGCCGGATGGCCCGGCCGACTATGACAACAAGAAGGTCCTGATCAAGAACAACCACAACATCACCGGAGCGGCCCAGGTTCCGTCGGACATCATCGCGGCCGGCGGTATCGAGTCGCAGTACCGGTCGATCCTCTCCTGGCAGCCGGCCTGACACTCACGCACGCACGCTTCAGTTTCGTGAAGCGCCGCCCGCGCCCCGGGTTGCATGAGGTCGCATCAGCTGACGCAACCCGGGACAGGGCCCTCCCGTCTCAGTGACACCGGCCGCGGATATCACCGGTGATGCGGGGACGTCAGGTAGTGCTGCCGCAGCGGCTCCCTACCGTAGTCGTTCCCGTTCGGCGTGCGGATGACGGAGTGGATGTGCTTCTGGCTGGGCCCGTCGGGCCGGGTCCTGCCGTACGCGCCACCCAGCGGCCCGGCCGCCTGGCAGTCGACCTCGATTCAGACGACCGGGCTGTGGACCCGCAGGTAGAAGGGGTCGTCATCACCGGTGCCGCCGATCCAGGCGGCGTAGGTGTTCTCCAGGTGCTTGCGGATCTCGGCCATGCGGACCTTCGTCGCGCCGGCCTTGGCGCGGTTCACGAAGGCCTCGGCGACCGCGAGGAGCTTGCGCCTCTGGGCCGCGGTCAGATCGGTGGCACGGATGCCGGCGTACGCCTCGCGGCGTTGTCGGCGAAGGCGCCCGCCTTCATGTTCTCGTCCGCCTTCGTGGCCGAGATGATCGCGGTCTTCTGCTGGGCCGCGGTGAGCGACTGGATGAACGCCAGGCTCGCCTCGACCTCCTCCTGGCAGACCGAAACGGTCTCGCCGTCGATGACCAGCGAGGTCGGCTCCGACCCCCAGAAACAGGGAGCCGTTTCCAAGCTGGCGTTGCTGACCGCGGGTTGGACAGCTCTGCGCAACGACGAAGCTCCTGGTAGACGGGTTCTCGACCAAGATCACCCGTGCCCGCCAGGAGCTTCGCGTGCTTGTCTACCCCTCCTCGATTGATCTGTCCAGCCGCACCTTGCGCTTCCTGGCCGGACAACTCACGGCCAGGCGGCGGGAGATCGAGACCCGCTGGCGGCGCCTTCCCGCCGCACGCCAGGCCATGCTCGCCCTCGCCCACCTGCGGTGCGGTGACTCCTACGCCCAGCTCGCCGCCGGATTCGGCATCGGAATCGCGACCGTCTTCTTGCGCGAGACTCAGGGCGCGACTGCGGACCGAGGTCAAGGGCCTGCACGGGTCCAATGCCGAGGCCGTGTTGCGCAGGCTGATCCCGATCGTTCGCGGTTGGGCGGCCTACTACCGGGCGGTGGCGTCCACGACGACGTTCTCGTCGCTGGGGCCGGGCGCGCCGGCACCACGCGACGGGGGCTTGCTGTGCACGTAGAGCAGACTGCGGTCGCCGACGTCCAGCCGCTTGGGCATCGGCAGCTCGTAACGCACCGGGCGGTGGTGATCGGCGAGCTGCTTGCGGGGGGTCGTAGACCTGGTTGAAGCGCCACAACATACGGGCGAAGTTCGTCTGTCCCCTGAGGAGGTTGCCGCCGAGTACCCGCAGCGCGCCGAGTGCCGTGGACAGCCCCAGATGCTTGCGGTTGATGACGGCCTGAGTCCGGACGAGCTCCTCGTAGAAGTCCTTCAGCGGCAGCGTGGTCGGGACCACCGCGTGCTGGATGTCGAACAGCCGATAGTCCCGTGTGGTCAGGCGCCTGGACTCGGTGTGCCAGATTTCCGTTCCCGGATAGGGCGTCATCACCGTCAGATGGACGATCTCGGGCATCGCCAGCGCGGATTCCCGTACGACCCGGAAACGCTCCTCGTCCCAGGCCGGATCGACGATGAGGTTGATGGCGACATCGATGCTCAGGCGGCGGGCCGTCTCCAGCGCCTTGACGTTGTCGTCCGGGCTGACGCGCTTGCGGTAGAGGTCGAGCCCTTCCGCGTCGATCGCCTCCATGCCGAGGAACATGTAGCGCAGGCCCAGACGGGTCCAGCGCTGGAAAACCTCCACTTTACGCAGCAGGACGTCGCTACGGGTCTCGAGGTAATACCGCTTGCGGATTTTGCGCCGCTCGAGTTCCGCGGCGATGGCGTGTCCGTGCTCGGGGCGGATGAAGGCGACGTCGTCCACGATGAAGACATTCGGTTCCCGGATACTCGCCATCTCTTCGCCCGCGGCCTCGGGGGACGCCTTGCGGTAACTGCGGCCGTAGAAGGTCCACGCGGAGCAGAACGAGCAGTCCCAGGGGCAGCCGCGGGTGAATTCGCTCGAGGCACAGGGGTCGAGCTCTCCGATGAAGTACCGGTTGCGGCGGCGCATCAGATCGCGGGCGGGTCTGGGCAGGTCGATGCTGTGCAGCATCTGAGGCGCCGGGCCGCGTCCGGAGGGTGTGACGATGCCGGGCATTCCCTCCACACTCCCGTCCCGCAGCCCCTCCAGCAGCGGGCCGATGGCCGGTTCCCCTTCGCCTCGCACGACCGCGTCGACGGCGCCCTCCGCCTGTTCGAGCACCTCCTGGGCCAGGGCTCGTGCGTTCTCGGGCGGTGAGATGCCGCTGCCGGGTGAGGGCGGGTTGTCGGGGTGGGGGTAGGTGATCAACTGAAGGAAGCGGTTCGTGATGATGGAGGTGTCTGACGCCTCATCACAAACGAACCGCTTCCGGATGCCATCCTCGCTGATTACCGCTGTGTCCCGCCACCTCGACCACGATGCGGGCTCCATTCCCGACGACCCCGACCGCCTGCTGGAACTTGCCGACGTCCTCGACATGCTGCCCGATCCGCGCCGTCGACAGGGCCGCCGTTACCGGCTCGGCCGCCCGGCGCCGGCCCGCCTCACCGGCTGGACCAACACCGCCCACCCCAGCGACTAAACGCCCTCTCACACCGCCCTCTGAGCGTTTTACTTGGCGAGTGAGTTGGCCACAATGGTGGCCAGCTTCCGTGCGGAGGAATCGGCGGACAGCAGCTGTTCGGTGCCATGTTCGATGGCCTGGGCCGTCTCGATGGAGCGGGGGAGCATGGTCTTCTCGTAGACGCGGATGGCGTCGTCGACAGTGGCTGCGTTCGCGAGGGCGAGGGCGAGTTCGCCGGCGTCAAGCATGGCGAGGTTGACGCCGGTGCCGAGCGGGGGCATGAGGTGGGCGGCGTCGCCGAGCAGGGTCACCGTCGGGTTGTGGTTCCAGGTGTGCGGGACAGGGAGCACGAAGATCGGGCGGTGGATGTAGAGGCCGTCGTTTTCGGTGATCATCTGGCGCATGCGGGGCGACCAGTGCGCGTACTCGTCGCGCAGCACGGCGCGGATGCCATCGGTGTCCTCGGAGGTCAGCCCCTTGGCGCTGATCCAGTCGACCGGAAGGCGTTGGATGATGTAGACGCGGATGTGGTTTCCGCTGTTGCGCTGGGCGACCAGGCTGCGTTCGCCATCAGCTGCGTGGGCGATGCCCAAGCCGACCAGCTCGGCGATCTCGGGGTGTCGGTTGTCGACGTCGGAGAACTGTGCTTCCAGGAAGCTGATCCCGGTGTACTCGGGGAGGGCGGTGGACACGGCCGGACGTACCCGGGAGAAGGCGCCGTCGGCGCCGATGACCAGATCGGTCTCGATGCTCGTGCCGTCGGCGAAGTGCAATTGCCGCGGCCCATCGGTTGGTCCGCTGATCGTGTCGAGGGAGCGGCCCCAGCGCACAGTTCCCGTCTCCAGGGAGTCGAGCAGCAGGTTGCGCAGCTCGCCGCGGTCGATTTCCGGCTTTAAGAGTTCGTCGGCCGCCGGGACTTGGTGGGACGTGATCGCGCCGGTCGGGTCCATCTGGCGCATTTCCTGCCCTTCGGGACGGGCGAGGGCGAAGAACTCGTCGAGCAGGCCGGCTTCGCGCAGGGCGATCTGGGCGTTGTCAGCATGCAGGTCGAGGGTGCCGCCTTGGTTGCGGGAGTCGCGGCCCGGGTCGCGGTCGTAGACGGTGACCGCGATGCCGCGCTGCTGGAGGATGCGTGCGCAGGTCAGTCCGCCGGGTCCGGCGCCGATGATGCTGATCCTGGCGTTAGCGGGTTCTGGGGACTTCATGGAAGTTCCTTTCGGTCGGAGAAGAGGAGTCACCGGGCGAACAGGGCGGGGCGGCGGCACTCAGAGGTCGCCTCGGTCATGGAGGTGCCTCGTGAACAAAACCAACCCGCGGAGGGCGCGTCGCTGGGCGACGATGGGCGGCAGAGCGAGATCTGCCTCCAGATTGGGGTGAAAAGGGCGGTCCACGCGGGCGGCCTCGACCGAACGCACCGGCCGTCATCCCGGAGTCGCCCTGCCGTGCCGCCAGTAACCGACGAAAGCGATGTCGGACTTGTCGACGCCGCGCTCATGGACGAGGTGCCGCCGCAGTGTCGTGGGCAGGTGATTCTCACCCGCCACGAAGGTGGCGAAGCGCCCTGCCGGCAGGGCGGCCTTCATCACGGTGTCGAGAGCGTAGCGCCCCGGAAGTCCGGGGCGGCCGTCGCGCGGAAGCCAGTGCATGATGACGTTCTGTGGCGTGTTCAACTGCTGGATGTCCGCGCTGCTGGGTACCTCGAGGAACACTTCGCTGGGCAACGCGCCCTCGTCGGAGTCCAGGATGGACAGGATGGCCGGCACCGCGGTCTCGTCCCCTACGAGCAGTTGCCATTCCACGCCATGGGGCGGGCTGTAGGTGGCTCCCTCGTCGAGGATGCCGACCGGTTCGCCGGGGCGGGCGCCCCGCGCCCAGGTGGAGGCCGGACTGTCCCCTTCGTGGAGCGCGAACTCGATGTCCAGTTCGTTGCGGTCGGGCCAGAAGTGCCGGATCGTGTAGAAACGGACGTAGGGGCGTGTCGCCTTGCCCGTCATCATGTATTGCGCCATCCATGTGGCGTCGGACGGGGAGGGCAGCCAGAGTCGGCCCTGCCCGGGCCGCCGGAACAGGAGCCTGAAGGCCTGGTCGACTCCGATCGGCCGGAAGTCCTTGAGGTCCTCTCCGCCCACGGTCACCAGCAGGAAGTTTCCGGGCCTCCACTCCTTGCGCACGACTTCGACCGACAGCATCCGACGGCTGACGGGCTTGATCCGGTTCATGGTGACGTCCTCTTCCCACGCATCGACGCCGCAACGGGAGGTGGGTAACGCACCACGCCCGGGCATCAAGTCAGGCATGCCTAACCGTAGAATGGCGCTTGTGCGCATGGTGGCCATGCGATACCCCGGAACGGCCAGACCGTGATCGGAGCACGGGGCGAACGGGACTGGTGGGCTGGGGCGGGACGGATCGGCGGATGGAGAGATGAGCGTCATGGCTCAGGTGACAGCTCTGGGCGAGGGAGCCGCCTCTCCGATCCTGAGCATCGATCACCAGCATGCGCATCCGCCCCTCCAGGTGGCACCCCATACCCATTCGGAGCCGATGCTGCTGTGGGCGTCGACCACTTCCGTCACCCTGCGCACGGTCTCGCACGACTGGCTGGTGCCTCCGGGGCACGGCCTGTGGATTCCTGGCCGCGTCGAGCACACGGGGACGACACGGCACGCCGGTGAACTGTGCGTCATCCGGTTCATGGCCACGCGCTGCCCCATCGACTGGGCGCAGCCCACCGGCGTCGCCGTCCAACCGCTGCTTCGTGAGCTCATCCGATACCTGCGGGCCGAGCCGGACGCGGCGAGCCGCCGGCATGCCGAAGCTCTCCTCTTCGAGGTCCTCCTGCCGCTGCCGACCCACTCGATCCAGGTGCCCATTCCCGCCGAACCGCGCTTGCGTACGATCACCGAGCGACTCATTGACTCGCCCGGAGATCAGCGAGAACTGGCGATGTGGGCGGCGGAGGTGCACAGCGGGGTGCGTACTCTGTCACGGCTCTTCCTCGCCGAGACGGGGCTGACCTTCTCGCAGTGGAGGACTCGGGTCCGTGTCCGCGCCGCAGTAGGCCATCTGGCGACCGGCGCGTCCGTCAAGGCCACCGCGCGGGCTGTGGGATACCGAAAGCCCAGCGCCTTCATCGCCGCCTTCCAGCGCGTGACTGGGCAGACGCCCGGTACCTACGGGGGCGAGTAGGAGCCATGCAGCGAGTGCGGTTTGGTGTCGCATGATGTGACGCTCGGGTTGAGCGGGTTGTCAGCTGTGCTGGGATTGGTCCCCTTTGACGGACATCATCCTTCTGGAGCGGCAGCCACTGATCTTCGATGTCCGCCGAACGGGATCAAGCCCAGGTGTGGGCCCAAGGCGCCTGCGCGCTCACCTGCCGGGTTGGATGAGGTCGAGTGCATGGTCGGGGTGTGACGTGTAGTAGTCGGTGGCGTGGGCGGTGTTGGTCCAGCCGGTGAGGCGGGCCAGGGCGATCGCGATGTTACGGAAAGTGGCCATTGCGCGGGGCGTGTTCCCGGTCCGGATCTTGGAGGCGTCCTCGGCGAGGGTGGTGTCCCGGACGTGGTGATGGGCTTCGACGTGCCAGTGCTCGCGCACCGCTCGGGCGAGCTGAGCGTCGGTCGCGGAGAACGCGTCGTGGCTGGTGACGGCATAGACGTGCTCGATCTGGATCTTCCCGCTGTGCAGGTCGCGTCGGCGGCGGGTGACCTTGATCGCCTGGGCGGCGTGCGGGAGCCGCAGCCGGCGCGAGACCTGGACGGCTTTGAGGCGGCGGATCTCATCACGGCCGTGCTGTGGGGTTCCAAAACAGGGCCGCCGCACTGACCTGCGAACTTATCCGGCCCTTTCATACTCATTGATAAGTCCTCCTGGAACGGGTCGACGCTTGATCCGTTCTTGCGAGAGGTCGGCGATGGGAAGGTCGGGTCGGGGCGGTTTGAGTTGGCGTCCGCGGTGGGGTCTTCGCCCGTTGTAGTGGCGGGCGTATTCGTTGAGCGCGGTGCGAAGGTGGCGCCGGCCGAGGATGAGCATGCGATCAGTCACCTCGGAGCGGACGGTGAGTACGAATCGTTCCGCGTACGCGTTCGCGCGGGGGCTGCGCGGAGGGATCTTCTCGACCGTGATGCCGGCGCCGGCGAGGACGGCGTCGAACGCATCGGTGAACTGCCCGGCCCGGTCCCACACCAAGACCGTGAACTCGGATGCTCGGTCTCCCAGTTCCATGAGGAGGTTGCGTGCCTGCTGGGTGGTCCAGGGGCCGTCGGGATGGGAGGTGGTGCCCAGGATGTGTACGTAGCGGGTGCCGACCTCGATCGCGAAGAACACGTAAAGGCGTCGCAGAGTGAGGGCACAGTCGATGTGGAAGAAGTCGACGGCGAGCATGGTCGATGCCTGGGTATGCAGGAACTGTCGCCATGTCGTGTCGGTCTGCCGTTTGGGTGCTGGCGGTATGTTCAGATGTTTGAGGACTCTGCGGATGGTGGAGGCACCGATGCGGTGACCGAGCCCCATCAGCTCGCCTTGGATCCGCTTGTACCCCCAGGATGGGTTCTCTGTTGCGAGCCGTTCGATGAGCGTGGCGATTGCTTCGTCGAGAGGAGGGCGGCCGACCTTGTGTGGATAGGTCCATTTTCGTGCCACCAGGCGGCGGTGCCAGCGCAGGAGCGTGCCGGGGGTAACTAGGGCCTGTCCGGTCGATCATGTGCGGAGCCAGATAACGAGGGCTGCGGCGGTGACGGTTCCGAGGCAGACGTAGCCGCGTTTGTCGTATCGAATGGCCACGGCCCGGGACTGTTTCAGCTTGTTGATGGCCCGTTCGACGGTGTTGCGTTTCTTGTAGCACTGCTGGTGGAGGCCGGGTGGCCGTCCGCCGCGTGATGATCGCGTCGATCAGCGCCCGCTTGTCCGCGTAGTGCCAGCAGAGCGCCCCCGGTCGCACGCCCAGGCTCTTCCCGAGTGCCTGCATGGTCAGGCCGTCGAGGCCCGTCTTGTCGAGTTGATCGAGTGCGCCGACGAGCACGTCTTCCCGGCGAAGGCGCATGACACGTCCCTGGCTTCACACTTGACGATCTTTCAAGTGTGTTGCCACACTCAAGGAGCGTCAACGTGAAAGTTGTTCAGTTCCTGATGGGAGGCCATGGGATGACGGAAGGGCGCGACAACGTGTCGCGCACGCTCGACTTCGTCCGAAAAGTGCAGGAAGGGGGGTGCTTGGAACTCTTCGACGACTTCGTGCACCCGGACTTCCGCAACCACACCGCCGAGCCGGGAGGCGCGGCGGACCGCGAGGGGGCCCGCGCGACCATGGCAGCCCTGCACGCAGCCCTTGAGGATCTGTCGATCGAGATCGTCCACTGCTTCGGGCAGGGCGACCTGGTGGCCACCACTAAGGTCGTACGAGGACGGCACGTCGGCAACTGGCTGGGTCAGGCGCCGACCGGAAAGCGGGTCGGGCTTCGCATCATGGACTTCCTCCGCTTCACTGACGGCCGGATCATCGAGCACTGGAGCACACACACCCCGCTGGACTAGGGCCTGTCCGGTCGATCATGTGAGTTTCGGATGGTCTGGTCGTTGGTCTGGGCATGGGGCGGGGTGATCTGACGGATGCGGAGTGGGAGCGGTTGCGGCCGTTTCTGCCGGTGGGCAATGGCCGGTGCGGGCGGTGGCGGGATCACCGGCAGGTGATCGACGGGATTCTGCACCGGGTGCGGACCGGGGTTCACTGGCGTGACCTGCCGGAACGCTTCGGGCCGTGGAAGACGGTCTATGAGCGGCACCGGCTGTGGTCGGCCGACGGCACCTGGGAGCGGCTGCTCCAGCAGGTCCAGGCCGAAGCGGATGCCGCCGGTGAGATCGACTGGGACATCGGGGTGGATTCCACGGTGGTGCGCGCTCACCAGCACGCGGCGGGAGCCCGCATCAGCCCGCCGCCCGCGCCTGCCACGTCAAAGGGGGACGGGGGCGGGGAACACCAGGTCGAACCGTCGTGGCGGAGCCTTCACGCCCGCCTGGCGGAGGTGGTGAAGCAGGTGAGGGACTGGGCCGCTCGCGGGGCGGCTTCACCACCAAGATCCACCTGAGCGCCGAGGGCCGGTGCCGGCCGCTGTCCCTGCTCATCACGCCCGGGCAGCGGGCCGACTGCACCCAACTCGAGCCGGTGCTCGACAAGATCCGCGTCCCGCGGACCGGGCCGGGCAGGCCCCGCAAGAAGCCCGACACCCTCGCCGCGGACAAGGCCTACAGCAACGGACCCTGCCGGGAGAGTCTGCGCCGCCGGGGCATCCGCCACACCATCCCGGAGAAGGCCGACAGCCAGGCCGCCCGCCGCCGCAGAGGATCACGTGGCGGACGGCCGCCCGGCTTCGACAAGCAGCGCTACAAGAAACGCAACACCGTCGAGCGGGCCGTCAACAAGCTGAAACAGTCCAGGGCCGTGGCCACGCGCTACGACAAACGCGGCTACGTCTACCACGGAACTGTCACCGCCGCAGCCCTCGTCATCTGGCTCCGCACATGATCGACCGGACAGGCTCTAGTCTCTGTGCGCGCAGCTTTCTCGGCAGAAGACGGACGAGAGCGGTGAGGATCGCGCGGTCCGCCCAGGTCAAGCGCGGCCTCGGAGTGCTGCGGCGCAGCACGGCTACCTCATGGCGGAGCTCGAGTAGCTCGACGTCCTTGGATGTGGAGGAACGGCCGAGTAGCACGAACCAGCTGAGTAGCCGAGTGGCGAGCAGGTAGAGCAGGCGCAAGAACACGGACTACGATCCTGCCCGATCAATGACGCTCCATCGATCTTTGCTGGTCAAGAGGCTTGGCCCCAATTATGGAACCCCACAGGACTCGCCCGCCGGGCCACCCAGGCCGGAGTGGACTTCCGCGCGGTGGCGGCCGACTGTGCCTACGGCGACCAGGACGGTTTCCGCGGCGAACT
>NZ_JBHYVB010000275.1:11893-12178 GCF_042750115.1 Streptomyces sp. NPDC059455 | reverse complement strand
CTCGGGGGGGGCGGGGGGCCGGCGCCCCCCCCCGCGCCGGCGGGGGGGGCCGGCGGGGTTCCCGGGGGGTGATGCCGCTCGGGGCCGAGGGAGAGGGGGGATCCGGCCCGAGGGGAGCCGACGGGGATGCGGCCCGAGGGAGCCTACGGGGGATGCGGCCCGAGGAGGGCCGACGGAGGCCGACGGGGGCGGGGACCGGGGGGGGGGGCGGGCCGGGCCCCCGGGGGGGGGGGGGGCGCCCCCGCCCGCGGGGCGCGGCGGGCGGCCCCCGGCGCGCCCCCGCGC
>NZ_JBHYVB010000275.1:0-11883 GCF_042750115.1 Streptomyces sp. NPDC059455 | reverse complement strand
GGGGGGGGCGCGGGGGGGGGGGCCCCCGCGCGGGCCCCCCGGGGGCGGGGGGGGGGGGGCCCGGGGGGCCCCCCCCCCAACCCCGGGGGGCCCGCCGCCCCCCCCACCTCCGCGTGTCCCGGGCCCGCCGTCCTCGGGCCCACCGTGTCCGGGGAGGGGCCGTGTCCCCGGGGGATGCCAAGACCCGGGGAGGTGACGTGTTCCGGGCAACCGGGCCTCAGTCAGGTGACGTGTTCCCAGGAGCCGCGGAGACCCGTGGCGGAGGGTCGATCATGAGGGCACGTGGCCGATATGGTCGAAGCACGCCGCCCCACCGGACGCCCGACCGTCGGAGGTTTCCCGTGCCGAACGGATCGCTCTCCCTCGCCGCCTCGCTCTACCTGCTCTCCTACGACCCCGAGACCGGCCGGCCCGCCGGTGCTCACACCGCCCTGCTCGTCCGCGCCGCCGCCCTCACCGAACTCGTTCAGCGGGGCATGCTCACCGACGCCGACGGCAGCCCCTGCCCGGTGGCCGACGCCGCCACCGGCGACCAAGCGCTCGATGGGCTGCTGGAGCTGATCGGCGAATCCCGGCCGCGCAGCTGGCAGATCTGGGTGGGACATCAGCCGCGGCTGACCGAGCACGCGGTCCGCGACCAGATGGTGGCGGCCGGATATGTGCGGGCGAAGGGGAAGCGGATGCTGGGACTGTTCCCGGCCAAGGAGTACATGCTGGAACGGCCCGATCAGGTGGCCGGGATGCGGGACGACGCGGTGCGCGTCCTGCGCGGTGAACAGCCGGCGGCCGAAGTGTCCGAACGGGACGCGGCGGTGGTCACCCTGGCGGCGGCGGGTGAGCTGAGGTCCGTGGTGACGGCCACGGACGCCAAGGTTCGCAAGCGCCGGATCCTGGAGCTGGGGGAGCGCTGCGGGGGCATGGGCCCGGTGCTGGAGAAGGTGATCGCGCAGGTGCGGACGGCGCTCGCCGCCGCCGTCGTCACGGCCATGCTGGCGTCGACCACGGCCGCGACCGCCACCTGACCCCTCACCGGTAGGGGCGGGCTCAGGCGCCCGTACGGGCCAGGACGTCCGTACGGGCCAGGACGTCCGTACGGGCCGGGCTCGGGGTGGGTGTCCGTACGGACTCTCGGGGTGTCCGTACGGACGTCAGGCGTCTCTCAGCAGCGACGCCAGCCCCTCGTCCAGGTCGAGCTCCCCGGCCTCGCTGCCCTCGGGGACGACCGCGTACGACCGGCCGAGGAATCTGCGGAGGTCGGCGGTTTCGAACTGGACCATGGCCATGCCCTCGGGGGCATGGAACTCCAGGACCGTCCCCTGTGGTCCGCTCGGCCACATCTGCACATCCCCGCTGCCCGCCGGGCCACGCAGCCCGGCCGCGAGCAGCTCGCGCCCGAACGTCCACTCCACCGCGGAGCCGTCGAGGGACGCGGAGGGCGGGAAGGAGACGCGGACGGCGAACGGGTCGTCCCGCTCGTAGCGCAGGCACGCCGGAATCGCGCGTGACTCGGGCGTCGACGCGATGAGCTGTGCCCGGACGGCTTGGTCGATGACAGTGGTCACGTCGGCTCCCTTGCGATAGGTGCGGGGCACGTCGCCCTTACGACCGTTAAGACGTTTGGGCGATCAGGCCAGTGCACCCACTTTCTACGTGACGTGCGTCACGACTGATTTTTCGGGGGGACATAGGGCATTTAGAGTTGCCAAACCATGCAAGGTCTCGGGCGCCGTGCGGAGCTGTTACAGAAACGTCGGCAATGACGAGGCACCCACCCCAGGGGTTGTTCCACCATGACCGAAGGTCACGCGGCGCTCGACACGGCCGCCTACAGCCGAATCTACGATGCCGAATATTCGCGTCTGTGCGGATATGCCCGAACTCTCACCGGTAACCCCTGGGTTGCGGGGGATCTGGTGGCCGAGGCGCACTACAGCGTGTGGCGTCGGATCCGCGCCGGGCATCCCCTCGGTGCCGATGCCGTCCCGGCCGAGCTGACGGGCGCCGTAAGGGCGCTGTCGGCCGGGGTGGGGAACGGGGGGCCGTCGCAGCAGGCGTCGTACCTCGAACCGCTCGTCCAGGTCCTGGGCGAGCTGCCGCAGCGCTGGGTCAAGGTGCTGTGGCTCGCCGAGGTGGACGGGCTCCCGCCGGAGGAGGTGGCGTGGCGGACCGGGGCGAGCCCGGACGGTGCGGCGGCCCTGGTGGAGCGCGTTCGGGAGAGCGTGCGCCAGGAGTTCCTGCGCGCCCAGCCCGGCTATCCGGCGAGCGCCGCGTGCGGTGGGCACTGGGAGGGGCTGCCCGACCATGTGCGGGGCGCGGACTCCCCGCATCAGGCCGAACAGATCGCCGTCCACATCGACGGCTGCCGGGACTGCCGGGGCCGGATGGAGCAGCTGGTCGCGGCCGACGACCGACTCCCCGCGCTGACCGGCCCCGCGCTGCTCGCGCTGTACGACCGGGACATGGCGCGCTTCCTGGCGCCGCTGGCGGCCGCTGGTGCGATGGGCACCGTGGGGGCCGCCGGAGTGGCTGCCCTGGCGGCCGGCGGCGGTGCGCACGCGGCGCCCTCGAACGGACCGCTGGTCTCCTCCCGCCGTTCCATGCACCACCTCGTTCGCGGGCAGGTGCGCCAGGCGGGGCCGGTCGCGGTCGCGGCGGCCGCGGGCGGGGTGCTGCTGGTCGCGGGGGCGGCGGTCATGACGGGGCTGGCGCTGACGGACGGCGGCTCGGCGGCGGCACAGCAGCCGGCGGCGGCCTCGCAGTCGCCCATATCGGATACATCCGACTCCGCTGATTCTTCCGCTTCTTCCGATTCGTCCGTCACGCCCGGAGCCTCGCGGCATTCGGACGGGTCGCGGGCGGGCGTTCCGGGGGAGGCGTCCCGGAACCGGCCGTCCGGCGCGAGCGTGCCCACCGGGCACTCTCCGGCGGATGTGCCGTCCAGCGCCGTATCCCCCTCGCGTAAGGCGCCGACGTCCGGCACCTCCGAATCGCCCTCGTCGCGACCGTCTTCGCCCGCTTCGTCCTCCGCGTCCAGCGGTCCGTCGCACCGGCCGACGGACGAACCGACCCAGAAGCCGACCGCGAAGCCGACGGACGGCGGCACGTCGGACCCGGCTCCGAGCGGACAGCCGACGCAGCGGCCCACGGCCAAGCCGACCGACCCCGGCGGCTCCGGCTCCGGCGACTCCCGGGACTGCGTCTCGCTGATTGTCCGGCTCTGCGTCTCCCACTAGGCCCAATAGGAGGTGTCCGGCGGATCGTGGCGCCTGCGGCGGGCTGTTCCCCTCCCTGCCCCTTCCCGACACCTAACGATATGCGGCTCCGCCGCGTGGGGGCTCCGCCCCAGACCCCGGCCGGGGCTGCGTCCCAGGCCCCGCCCGGGGCTGCGCCCCAGATTCCGGGCCGGGGCGTCTGCTCTAGATCCCGGGTCGGGGCGTTCGCTCCAGGCCCCGGGTCCGGGCTTCGCTCCTTCCTGTGGCAGCGATATGCGGCTCCGTCGCGTGGTGGACCCCTGGTGTCGGGAAGGGGCGGGGAGGGGAAAGCATCGATCTGCGGTTCCGCCGCGTGGTCCGCCTGGGCTCAATTACGGAACGTGTCAAGTGTGTTGCCCTCCGGAGCGTAAGCTCAAAACAAGCCAGCGGTCCCAGTCGGACAGCGGGACCAGGAGGGATGGACCGACCAATGACGTTCCAGCCACGCGAACTCTTCCCCGACCGCTCCGCGCGCGACCTGTTCGGCGCTGAGATCCGCCGCCACCGCGAGAAGGCGGACATGTCGCTGCGGCGGCTGTCCGAGGTGCTGAAACAGCAAGTCGCACTTAGCGCGCATCGAGGGGGCTGAATCGCTTCCATACGACGACCTACCGGCGAAGCTGGACGCGTGCTTCGGCACGGATGGGTTGTTCGCGAGGCTGTACGCGCTCGCTAAGCACGAACCGTTCCCCCGCAAGTACCGGCGGATGATCGAGCTTGAGAGCCGAGCGGCCATCATCGAGAAGTACGTCGGCGCCACGTTCCCGGGCCTGCTGCAAACCCCTGAGCTCGCCGAGCACTCTTTGCGCTGCGGATTCCCCCATGCCCCTGGTGCGGAGATCCAGGCAATGGTCAAGGCTCGTATCGATCGGCAGGTGTTGCTGGACCGGGCCAAGCCGCCACGTTGCTGGTTCATTCTCGACGAGGCCGTGCTGCGCCGCCCGGTCGGCGGACCAGCGGTGATGCGTGATCAAGTGTCGTCTCTGCTTGAGCGCGGGATGCAGTCCCACGTCACCATTCAGGTGCTGCCCTTCACGGCGGGCGGACACATTGAGGCGGGCGGTTCACTGACTCTCTTCACGATTCACGGCGGGCCGCCGGTGGCGTACGACGAGAGCAGCCAGTCCGGAATGATCATCGAAGACCAAGAGGCTGTCGCGCAACGTAGGGAGAACTACGATCTGCTCAGGGCCATGGCCCTCTCGCCCCGCGACTCCGAGGCGATGATCCGAGCCGTGATGGAGGACTGGATCCCATGCCAACCACCCCGGACCTGACCGTTGTCGCGTGGCGTAAGAGCAGCTACAGCAACAACAACGGCGGCGACTGCGTCGAGGTCGCCGACAATCTCCCGGGCCTCGTCCCGGTCCGTGACTCCAAGTGCCCCGATGGTCCCGCTCTCATATTCGCTGCCGGATCATGGGCCACATTCATTACAAGCCTCAAGATGGACTGAACTCATGCCGATCACTCCGGACCTGAGCTGCGCCGCATGGCGCAAGAGCAGCTACAGCAACAACGACGGTGGCAATTGCGTCGAGGTCGCCGACAACCTCCCGGGCCTCGTCCCGGTCCGCGACACCAAGAACCCCGACGGTCCCGCCATCCTGTTCCCCGCCGGATCGTGGGCCGCGTTCATAGCCTCCCTCAAGGCATAAGCCGAAACGGGATCCTTACGGTCGCTGCTGGCGGTGTTCGGCCAGGGCCGGGGCCGTACGGGTGGCCAGGAACTCGGTGATGGTGTATTCGCCGATGCCCGCGACGATGAAGGGGTCGCTCGCCACCATCTCCTCGATCTTCGCCCGGTCGTCGCCGAGCGCCAGGATGACCCCGCCGTCGCGGGGGCTCTTGGGGCCGGAGGCGAGGAAGACGCCGTTCGCGAAGTGGTCGTCCACCCAGACGAGGTGCTCGGGGAGGGCGGCCTCGACGCGGTCCGCCGAGGCGGTGTAGGTGATCTCCAGTACGAACATGACGGGCAGGCTAGTAACGTGAACCGCACGATGACCAGCGCCGTCGATCCACGATATGAACTGCCCCGCGACTGGCCCACGACCGAGGCCGAGGCCATCGCCGTCCAGGAGCGGACGCGGGCGTCCGTGGTCGTCGGCGGCGAGGTGCCCGAGCCGGGCACCGGCACCGGCGCGGTCGTCGGAGTGGACGTGGCGTACGACGACGAGCACGACCTGGTCGCGGCGGCCGCCGTCGCCCTGGGCGCCCGTAGCCTCGACGTCGTCGCGGAGGCGACCGCGGTGGGCCGCGTCTCCTTCCCGTACGTCCCCGGGCTGCTGGCGTTCCGTGAGATCCCGGCCGTCCTCGACGCCCTCGGCGACCTCGACCGTCGGCTCGGCCGCCGCCCCGGCCTGGTGGTGTGCGACGGCTACGGCCTCGCCCACCCCCGGCGGTTCGGGCTGGCCAGCCATCTCGGGGTGCTCACCGGGCTGCCCACCATCGGCGTCGCCAAGAATCCCTTCGGCTTCCGCCACGCCGACCCGGGGCCGCGCCGCGGCGACTGGTCGCCCCTGCTCGACGGGGACGAGGAGGTCGGCCGGGCGCTGCGCACCCGCGACGCGGTGAAGCCGCTCTTCGTCTCCGTCGGCCATCGGATGACCATCGTGGACGCGTGCGCGTACACCCTGCATCTGGCCCGCGACTTCCGGCAGCCCGAGACGACACGGCGCGCGGACGCGCTGTGCCGCCGGGCCCTGAGAGCCGCCACGCTCTGAACGCGGTGTGGGTGAGCCCGACCTCCGAACGTGGCGGCTGTGCACGCGGTACTCCGAGCGCGGCGCCGGGCGAACCCCTGTACCCCCCGGCGTCGCCCACCCTCCGATCGCCTCAGGCCCGCCGCGTCTCGGCCAGGAAGCAGCCGAACTCGACGGCCCGTACGTGCACCGCCGCCACCCGCGGGTCCCCGTACAGCTCGGCCAGCCCCTCCTCGATCGTCGGCTCGCCGTCGTTCAGCAGCCGCCCGCCGAGGATGTTGCCCTCGGCCGTGTACGCCCGCAGCACCCGCCGCCGGCCCCGGATGCCGTCCGCGATGCCGGGGCCGGTCCAGCCGTCGCACTCGTCGAGGTGGATGAAGACCGGGCCGACCTCGTTGTACGGGCCGGGTGTGGCACCCGTCTCCCGCGCCCAGCGGCGCAGCGGGGCGTAGGAGACGAGCGCGATGGTCTCGTACGGCCGGCTCCGGCCCAGACAGCAGCGCATCGGGTTGCCGCCCTCCTCGTCCTCCACCACCGCGCGAGGAGGGTTGCCCGCGTCATCGGTGATCCGCAGCTGCTTCAGCACCTCGGGCGCGATGGCCCGCATCTCATAGTTTTCGTCCATGCGTTCAAGCCTGACCGGTGGGCTCGCGGCTCGCTGGCGGGATTCGGACGAGGCGCTGAGGCGGGAATGTACTTGACAGGGGGATGGCGCTCCGTCAGATTCGGGCCCCAACATAGGACATCCCACGTCCATATTGTCCCGCTATCCAGAAGGCTGGGTGTCGATGAGTCTTCCGGCTCCCCTTACCGGTGTCGTTCCGCCCCTGTGCACCCCCCTCACGCCCGCGGGCGAGGTCGACACGCGTTCCCTCGCCGCGCTCGCCGAGCGGCTGATCGACGCGGGGGTGAGCGCGCTGTTCGCGCTCGGCTCCAGCGGAGAGGCCGCCTATCTGAGCGACCGCGGTCGCCGTACGGCCCTTACGGCTGTCATCGAGGCCGCCGACGGCCGGGTTCCCGTGCTCGCGGGGGCGATCGACATGACGACCGCGCGGGTGCTGGATCACGCCCGTGCGGCGGCGGAGCTGGGCGCGGACGCGATCGTGGCCACCGCGCCCTTCTACACCCGCACCCATTCCCTGGAGATCGCCGACCACTTCCGGCGGCTGCGCGACGGGGTGGACAGGCCGCTGTTCGCGTATGACATCCCGGTCGCCGTCCACTCCAAGCTGACGCCCTCGACGCTGCTGCCGCTGGCCGCCGACGCCACGCTGGCCGGGGTCAAGGACAGCAGCGGGGACGACGGGGCGCTGCGGCGGCTGCTGGTCGAGGTCCGCCGGCGCGGCCTCGGCGACACCTTCACCGTGCTCACCGGCTCCGAACTGTCGGTGGACGGCGCCCTGCTGGCGGGCGCCCATGGTGTCGTCCCGGGGCTGGCCAATGTCGATCCGGCCGGGTTCGTCCGGCTGTACGAGCACGCGCGCGCGGGGCGCTGGGAGCGGGCGGCCGCCGAACAGGACCGGCTGGCCGCGCTGTTCGCCATCACCGACACCGGGGATCCCGCCCTCATGGGCGGCAGTTCCTCGGGCCTGGGCGGCTTCAAGGCCGCGCTGCGGCTGCTGGGCGTGATCGAGTGCGCGGACACCGCCGCGCCCCAGGTGCCGCTGGGCGAGGCGGCTGTCAAGACCGTGCGTCAACTCCTGGAGGAGGGAGGGCTGTTGTCGTGACCGAAGCCGCCAAGGTGCCCTGGTACCGAGAGGTCTCACCCGGTCAGTGGAAGTCCCTGTTCGCCGCCTGGATCGGCTATCTGCTCGACGGTTTCGACTTTGTGCTGATCACGCTCGTCCTGACCGAGATAGCCGACGAGTTCGACCTGAGCACGGCGTCGGCGGCGAGCCTGGTCTCGGGCGCCTTCATCACCCGCTGGCTCGGCGGGGCGGTGCTGGGCGCGCTGGGCGACCGCTACGGCCGTAAGGCCTCCATGATCATCAGCATTCTGCTCTACTCGCTCGGCACCTTCGCCTGCGGATTCGCCTGGAACTACATCAGCCTGTTCACTGCCCGCCTGGTGATTGGCATGGGCATGGCTGGCGAGTACAGCGCAAGCGCCACCTACGTCCTGGAGAGCTGGCCCGCGCGGCTGCGCAACCGCGCCTCCGGCTTCCTCATCTCGGGCTACTCGGGCGGCACCATCATCGCCTCCGAGCTCTACAAGTGGGTGGTGCCCCACTGGGGCTGGCGCTGGATGTTCTGGATCGGTGTGCTGCCGGTGCTGGTCGCCCTGTGGGTGCGGCGCGCGCTCCCGGAGGCCGGGGACTGGCACGAGGAGATGGCGGCGGCGCGGGCGCGCCCGAACCCCTTCCGGCCGCTGTTTGCCGGACGTGCCCGGGCGAGCGTCAACACGGCGCTGGCCGTGGCCGCGAGCGTGGCGCTGTTCCTGGTCTTCACCCCGGCGGGCGCGGGCTGGCGCTGGCCGCTGTCGATCCTGGCGGCGGGGTGCCTGTTCGCCTTCGCGGCCCAGCTCGGCGGACGGCGCCGCTGGCCGCTGTACGTGTCCCTGATGTGCACGGTCTTCTGCGCGTTCCTCTACAGCTGGCCGATCCAGGCGCTGCTGCCCACCTATCTGAAGGAGCAGCTCGAGTACTCGCCTTCCGAGGTCACCGATGTGATGTTCTACGCCGGGTTCGGGACCATGGCCGGCTGCTGGCTGGCGGGCTTCGTGGGCGACTGGCTCGGCACCCGGCGCGCCTACGCCGTGACCCTGCTCGTCTCGCTGGCCTTCGTCTTCCCGGTGTTCGCGGTGCAGGACTCGCTGGTCGGACTGGGAGTGCTGCTGTTCTTCCTGCTCGCGCTGAGCCAGGGGATCTCCGGCATCCTGCCGAAGTACATCGCGGGCCACTTCCCGACCGGGAGCCGGGCGGCCTCGCTCGGCTTCGTCTACAACACCGGGGCGCTCGGCGGCGCGGTGGCGCCGGTGCTCGGCGCCCATCTGGCCGAGGGCATGTCCCTCGGAAGGGCGCTGGCGGTGCTCACCTTCGGACTGACGCTGGTGGTGATCGTGCTGGTCGGCGCGGATGTGCCGCGCCGGCTGGGCCGGCTGACCGATCCGGAGGGCGACGAGGACCATCTTGTGCCCGGACAGCTGTCGATGGCGGGGCCCGATCTGAAGAAGACCTGATCCGAAAAGCCCGGTCGGCGCCACACCCGGCCCGCCGTGCGCCCACACGGCCGAACCCCCTTTCCGGTCACGGGGATTGGTTATCCACAGACCCAGGAGAGGGCTTGTGGAATGCGGGGCGCGTTCTTAGCATCGGCGGTGTTACAGCGGTGGTGTCACACGATTGGGGGACGGAATGACGGTGGCGGAGGAAGGGGCGGCGAGCGGCCCGCTGGCCGGAGTGCGAGTGGTGGAGCTGGCCGGGATCGGGCCGGGCCCGTTCGCCGCCATGGTCCTCGCCGACCTCGGAGCGGACGTTGTGCGCGTCGACCGCCCCGGAGGCGCCGGGGGTCTGCGGATCGACCCGGCCTACGACCTCGCCAACCGCAACAAGCGCTCGGTGCTGATCGACCTGAAGGCCGATGGGGGCGCGGCCGTCGTGCTCGACCTCGTCGAGCGCGCCGACATCCTCATCGAGGGCTACCGCCCGGGGGTCGCCGAGAAGCTGGGCCTCGGCCCGGACGACTGCCTGGCCCGTAACCCCAAGCTGGTCTACGGCCGGATGACCGGCTGGGGGCAGGAGGGCCCGCTCGCCCGGACCGCCGGCCATGACATCGGCTATATCGCCGTCACCGGCGCCCTCAGCATGATCGGCGCCGCCGACGGTCCGCCCATCGCCCCCGTCAACCTCCTGGGGGACTACGCGGGAGGCTCGCTCTATCTCGTCATCGGCCTCCTCGCCGCCCTGCACCACGCCCGCGCGGGCGGCCCCGGCCAGGTCGTGGACGCCGCGATCGTCGACGGCACCGCCCATCTGACCGCCGTCACCCACGGCATGATGGCCGCCGGCGGCTGGCGGGACCAGCGCGGCAGCAACCTCCTCGACGGCGGCTGCCCCTTCTACGGCACCTATGAGACCGCCGATGGCGGCTATATGGCGGTCGGGCCGCTGGAGCGCAAGTTCTACACCGAGTTCATCGAGCTGCTGGGGATCGCCGACCAGGCCCCGGCTCGCGATGACTTCGACAGCTGGACCGCGCTGCGCGCCGCCATCGCCGACCGCTTCAAGGAGCGCACCCGCGAGGAGTGGACCGCCGTCTTCGGCGCCTCGGACGCCTGCGTCGCCCCCGTACTGTCGCTGCGGGAGGCCCCGTCCCATCCGCAGCTCGCCGCCCGCTCCACCTTCCTCGACCACGGCGGGATCACCCAGCCCGCGCCCGCCCCGCGCTTCTCCGCCACCCCGGGCGCGGTGCGCCGCGCGCCCGCCCGGCCGGGGGCGGACGCCGACGAGGTGGCCCACGACTGGGGAGTCACCTCGCTCATCGAGGGAAACCCGTCATGAGCCCCATGCCTCCGCTTCCCGCCGGACCACTGAGCCGTCCCCGCGCCAACCCTCCCCTGAAAGGCCGCTGACGTGAGCACCGAAGCGTATGTGTACGACGCCGTCCGCACCCCGCGCGGGCGCGGGAAGGCCGACGGTGCCCTGCACGGCACCAAGCCCGTCGACCTGGTCGTGGGCCTCATCCATGAGCTGCGGCGGCGGTTCCCCGAGCTCGATCCGGCGGTGATCGACGACGTGGTCCTCGGTGTCGTCAGCCCGCTCGGCGACCAGGGCTCCGACATCGCCAAGATCGCGGCCATCGCGGCCGGGCTCCCGGACACGGTCGCGGGCGTCCAGGAGAACCGCTTCTGTGCCTCGGGCCTGGAGGCCGTCAACCTGGCGGCGGCCAAGGTCCGTTCCGGCTGGGAGGACCTGGTGCTCGCGGGCGGGGTCGAGTCGATGTCCCGCGTGAAGATGGGCTCCGACGGCGGGGCCTGGTTCGCGGACCCGATGACCAACTACGAGACGGGTTTCGTACCCCAGGGCATCGGGGCCGACCTCATCGCCACCATCGGCGGCTTCAGCCGCCATGACGTGGACAGCTACGCCGCGCTCTCCCACGAGCGGGCCGCCCGCGCCTGGAAGGAGGGGTACTTCGACCGCTCCGTGGTCCCCGTCCGCGACCGCAGCGGGCTGACCGTCCTCGACCAGGACGAGCACATCCGCCCCGGCACCACCCCCGAGACCCTGGCGGGTCTGAAGCCGTCGTTCGCCGCCATCGGCGAGGCGGGCGGCTTCGACGCGGTGGCGCTGCAGAGGTACCACTGGGTCGAGGCGATCGACCATGTCCACCACGCGGGCAACTCCTCGGGCATGGTGGACGGCGCCGCCCTGGTGGCCATCGGCAACCGCGAGGTCGGCGAGCGCTTCGGGCTGACACCGCGCGCCCGGATCGTCTCCGCCGCCGTCTCCGGCGCCGACCCCACCATCATGCTCACCGGCCCGGCTCCCGCCACCCGTAAGGCGCTCGGCAAGGCCGGGCTGACCATCGACGACATCGATCTGGTCGAGATCAACGAGGCGTTCGCGGCGGTGGTGCTGCGCTTCGTGGACGACATGGGGCTGAGCCTGGACAAGGTCAATGTCAACGGCGGCGCGATCGCCATGGGCCATCCGCTGGGTGCCACCGGCGCGATGATCCTCGGCACGGTGATCGACGAGCTGGAGCGGCGCGACGGGCGGTTCGGGCTGGTGACGCTGTGCGTGGGAGGCGGGATGGGTATCGCGACGGTGGTCGAGCGGCTCTAGGGGTGTCCGACGGATCGTGCCGCCCGCGGCGGGCTGCTCCCCGCCCCGCCCCCACGCCCCACCAGTGCATAATAGGCGCGCCCCCCCCCGGGGGGGGGGGGGCTCCCGAGACGCCGGCGCCCGGGGGGGGGGGGGGCGCCTCGG
>NZ_JBHYVB010000274.1:0-12178 GCF_042750115.1 Streptomyces sp. NPDC059455 | reverse complement strand
ACCGCCCCCCCCCCCGACCCGGAGTTACAGCGGGGTCGCGGCGTGCAGGACGAGGACCAGGGCGACCGCCGCGTTCGCCGAGGACAGCGCGGACGCGGCGGTGCCCACCGCCGCGATCCACAGGGCCAGCCCCGCCGCCGTCCACGTCGGCGGCCAGTGCCGGGACGGCGGCACCGGCTCCAGCAGCGCCGCGACCCTGCGCGGCACCGGACCCGGCGCGGCGAACCCGGCGAGCGCCGGCCCCGGCGTGCCCCGGGAGACCAGGGCGGCCTTGCCGACCGCCCGCGCCGTGACCCGGCGGTCGCCGACCTCCTGAGCCGCTTCCTCGTCCGCCCAGCGCTCGGCGCAGTAGTCCACCGCGGACCGCAGCGGCCGCAGCAGCGGGTTGGCCCGCGCCGCGAGCCGCGCGGCCAGCAGATAGCGGTGGTGGTGCGCGGTCAGATGGGCGCGCTCATGCGCGATCAGGGCCCGCCGCTCGCGGGAGCTGAGACTGTCCAGCATCCCGGTGGAGACGACGATCCGGCCCGGCTTCCCGGTTCGCCCGGAGGTCCCGGGCAGCGCGTACGCGTACGCCTTGTCGTCGGGCAGCACCGCGACCGGCGACTCCGGCAGCCCGGCGAGCGCGAGCCGGGCGTCCCGCCGCACCCGGCCGTGCCGCAGACAGGTGGCCGTGCAGGAGACGGCCACCGCCGCCAGCGCGCCGATCGCCGCCTTCCCGGCCACCACGTCGAAGGGCACCGCCGCCCGTACCTCGGGGTCCGACCAGCTGTCCGGCAGCGGGTTGCCCGGCAGTTGCGCCGTGCCGACGACCATCAGCAGCCCCAGGCACAGCGTGGAGCACACCGCGAGGACGGTGCCGACGAGCGTCAGCAGCCGAGTGGCGGTGCGCGGATGGAGATGTTGCTCGGCGAGCCGGGCGATCGGCAGCGCCGTCAGGGGCAGAACCAGCGGGAGGAAGACGAAGACGCCCATCGGTCAGTCCTCCGGCTCCTCCGCCACGTCGCTCAGCAGGTCGCGCAGCAGCCGCTCGTCGTCCTGGGTCAGCCCGGTCACAAAGCTGGCCAGGACCGCCTCGCGGTCGTCCTGGCCGTCCAGCACCCGGCGCATCCGCAGCGCCGCGAGCCCCGCCTCGTCCGACGCCGCCCGCCAGACGAAGGAGCGGCCCGCGCGCTCACGGGTCACGGCCTGTTTGGCGTGCAGCCGGGACAGGATGGTCATGACCGTGGTGTAGGCGAGCTCGCCCTCGATCCGCTCCTGCACCCATGCGGCGGTCACCGGCCCCGGCGCCCGGCTCAGCGCCACGAGCACCTGCGCCTCCAGCTCGCCCTGGCCACGCCGACGGGGGCGGCGGGGCCAGCCGGGCCCGCCGGTCCGGTCGTGGTCCATCACACCGTCTCCTTCCCCACCGCACGCGCCCGGCGCGCGGCGCTCCATCGTAGCGAGCGGTCCACGGTCCTGCGTTCGCCCCTTTGGCCTGGCTGTACGCGCGGGCCCGAACCGCCTCACCGATGCTGAGCAGGGGGACGACCCCGACGAAGGAACGCAGTCAGCCATGACGCAGACGCAAGGCTCGCTCGTACGGCGGATCATCGACTACGCCCATCGAGCCGACCCGTACCCGATCTACGCCGAGCTGCGCAAGACGCCCGTGGTGCGTGACGCGGAGGGGCCGTACATCGTCTCCACCTACTGGGAGATCCACGGTCTGCTGCACGACCCCCGGCTCAGCTCCGACGCGCGCAACCTGGACCCCCAGGCCGCCTCGGAGCTGCCCGAGGAGCCCGAGGCGGACGACCCGGGGCTGCCGCCCAGCTTCCTGAAACTGGACCCGCCCGAGCACGACCGGCTGCGCCGGCTCGCGACGGCGCCCTTCGGCCCGCCGCACACCCCGCGCCGGCTCCACGAGATGCGCGGTGAACTCACCCGTATCGTCGGCGAGCTGATCGACGGCTTCGAGGGGCGGCACCGGATCGATCTGGTCGACCACTTCTCCTACCCCTTCCCGGTGACCGTGATCTGCCGGCTGCTCGGGGTACCGCGGGAGGACGAGCCGCGCTTCCACGCCTGGGCCGACGCCCTCGCCGCCAGTCTGGACCCCGGCCCGGACGCGGGCGCGGGCGCGGGCGCGGACGCCGCCGAGCGGCGGCGGATCACCCGGCAGGCCCGTACGGAACTGGCGACGTATCTGTCCGAGCTGATCGAGAAGCGCCGCCGCGCACCCGGCGACGACATGCTCTCGGCCCTGGTCAGCGGGGAGGGCCCGGAGGGGCGGATGAGCCGGGTGGAGCTGCTGAGCACCGCGGCGCTGCTGCTGGTGGCGGGGCACGAGACCACCGTCAACCTGATCACCAACGGGATGCTGACCCTGCTGCGCAACCCCGATGTGCTCGCCCGGCTGCGCAAGGATCCCCATCTGGTCGTGCCACTGGTGGAGGAGCTGCTGCGGTTCGATCCGCCGGTGCAGATGCTTCCCCAGCGCACCCCGCTCTCGGAGATCGACATCGCGGGCGTGACCATCCCCCAGGGGGCGTCCGTGTGGCTGCTGCTGGCCTCGGGCAACCGCGATCCGCAGCGCTTCCCCGACCCCGACCGGTTCGATCCGCAGCGCAGGGACAACCAGCACCTCGGCTTCGGCAGCGGCATCCACAGCTGTTTCGGCGCCCCGCTGGCCCGGCTGGAGGCGCAGATCGCGCTGACCGAGCTGGCCCGTCGGCTGGACGAGCCCCGGCTGCTGGAGGACCCGCCGACCTACCGGCGCAACGCGGTGCTGCGCGGGCCACGGCATCTGCCGCTCGCCTTCGAGGGGCTGCGGCCGAACGGGTCTCCGAACGGATCCCGGAGCCGCCCCCCGAACCGCTCCCCGAACGGGTCCCGGTGACGGCGGGGTTCGCCGTGCGCGGGACAGCGGGGCTCACCAGGCGCGGAACGCGGACGCTCTCGTCCCGGCCGCGTCCGTCCCGCCCCTGCCCGTCCCGGCCTCGCCCCTCTCGGCCCGGGCGGCGATGTTCCGGGCCATACCGCCGAAGACGAGCGCGTGCCACGGCGCGACCGACCACCAGTACAGATGCCCGGCGAGGCCGCGCGGATGGAACAGCGCCCGCTGCCGGTACACCGTCCGGCCCCGCGCGTCCCGGTCGACCACCATCTCCAGCCAGGCCAGGCCCGGCAGCCGCATCTCGGCCCGCAGCCGCAGCAGCCGGGGCGGCAGGACCTCCTCCACCCGCCAGAAGTCGAGGCTGTCCCCCACTCTGAGCCGCGCCGCGTCCCGGCGGCCCCGGCGCAGCCCGACGCCGCCGACCAGGGTGTCGATCCAGCCGCGCAGCGCCCAGGCCGGCGGCAGCGAGTACCACCCGTTCTCCCCGCCGATCCCCTCCACGACCCGCCAGACGTCCCCCGGCGAGGCGTCCACCGCGCGCTCGCGGCGGTCCTGGTAGAGGCTGCCGCCCGACCAGTCGGGGTCGGTGGGCAGCGGATCGCTGGGGGCGCCGGGGGCGGCGGCGGAGGACCAGCGGGTGGCCACCTCGGCGTCGCGGATCCGCCGCAGGGCCAGCTCCAGCGCCCGGTCCACGCCGAGCGGCCCGCCCGGCGGGTCCGGCACATAGCGGGTGATGTCCCGTTCGGCGCACACCACTTCATGGCGCAGCGACTCCACCAGCGGGCGGGCGATGGCGCCGGGTACGGGGGTGACCAGGCCGACCCACAGGCTGGACAGCCCGGGGGTGAGCACCGGCACGGGCACGATCAGCCGCCGCCGCAACCCGGTCACCCGCGCGTACCGCCGCATCATGGCGCGGTAGGTGAGGACGTCGGGGCCGCCGATGTCGAAGGCCCGGTGCACCTCGTCCGGCAGGGTGGCGCAGCCGACCAGCAGCCGCAGCACATCGCGGACGGCGATGGGCTGGGTGCGGGTGCGCACCCAGCGGGGCGTCACCATCGCCGGCAGCCGCTCGGTGAGATAGCGCAGCATCTCGAACGAGGCAGAGCCCGAGCCGATGATCACCCCGGCCCGCAGCACGGCCGTCGGCACCCCGGAGTCCAGCAGCACCCGGCCCACCTCGGCCCGGGACCGCAGATGGGGCGAGAGCTCGCGCTCGGGGACGCCCTCCGGGGTCAGCCCGCCGAGGTAGACGATCCGGCGCACCCCGGCGGCGCGGGCCCGCTCGCCGAAGATCCGGGCGGCGCGGCGGTCGGTCTCCTCGAAGCCGGATCCGGTGCCCAGCGCGTGAACGAGGTAGTACGCGACGTCCACGCCCTCCATGGCGGCGCGCACGGACTCCTCGTCGGTCACATCGCCGCGTACGGTCTCCACCCGCCCCGCCCAGGGCTGATCGCGCAGCTTCTCGGGCGAGCGGGCGACACACCGCACCTGATGCCCCGCGGCCAGCAGCTCGGGCACCAGCCTGCCGCCTACATAGCCGGTGGCCCCGGTGACCAGACAGCGCCGCGGCTCCGGCGCACCGTATGGGCCCGGCGGGCGCTGGGGAACAGCCATGAGGCCATGGTGCGCGGGCAGGACAAAACCTGCGAGGTGGGCTCCCTTCGGCGGCATTGTCCGTATCAGGTGTTGGAGGTCGCTCTCAGGTCTCCCCGACCTTCGAGCCTCTCAGCCCGGCCATCTAGAAGACGCTCTCTCGGGGGACTCACGTCCCCTGTCGTGAACGCCTCTCCGGTCGAGCTCCCTCGCTCGCCCCGCAGGCTGTTATTTACGTTACTCCGGGCCCTCATGAGCGCCTAGCCCCTTTCGAGCATTTTTTCCAATTTTCCGAGTGCTGCGGGACCCGGCTCCGGCCCGGCTCCGGCCCGGCACTCGGGCGCCTTGGCTGCGCCGGGAGGGGCTTGCCCGGTAGGCTTTCCGTGTGATCTTCAAGCGCATCGGAAACGGTCGGCCCTATCCCGACCACGGCCGGGAAAGCACCCGCCAGTGGGCGGATGTCGCCCCACGCCCGGTACGTCTTGACCAGTTGGTCACGACGAAGCAGCAGCTCGACCTGGAGACGCTGCTCGCCGAGGACTCCACGTTCTACGGGGACCTCTTCGCCCATGTCGTGAAATGGCAGGGCGACCTCTACCTGGAGGACGGGCTGCACCGGGCGGTGCGCGCCGCGCTCCAGCAGCGCCAGGTGCTGCACGCGCGCGTCCTGGAGCTCGAGGGCTGACCGCGCCCCGCCCCCCGGTGACCGATCGCCGTTGATCGACTTCCGATCTCTGTTGACCCTTTCGGGTTGGCCTGAGCACCAACCATTGATCATTTAGTAGGCATCGCCACCTGGCCGCACTACGCTGCGCACATGAGCATGCTGACCCCTCCCGGCATGGGCGGAAAGTACCGCATTACGGGCGATCGCTACCCGCGGATGAGCCGGCCCCGGAACCGCCGGCGGCTGATGTTCACCGCCTTCGGCTCGGTTCTGGCGCTCGGCCTGGTCGGGTGGGGAACACTTCAGCTCATCGACGTCTTCTCCGGCGACAGCGGCGGCCAGAAGGTCCGCGCGGCGCACGGCACCGGGGACTGCGAGCGCGGCGACAAGCGCCCCGACGAGAACGCCAAGTCAGGCCGGTCCGACAGCGGCCAGGGCGGTCAGCACGGCCGTACGGGCGGGAAGCTCCCGAAGCCCGCCCAGATCACCGTCAACGTCTACAACGCGACCACGCGCTCCGGCCTCGCCAAGGACACCGCCAAGGAGCTGGAGAAGCGCGGCTTCAAGATCGGGAAGGTGGGCAACGCCCCGACCCAGTACGACAAGAAGGTCAAGGCCACCGGGATACTGCTCGGCGCCCCCGGCGCCGGCGACGGGGCCTTCAATGTGCTCGGCACGCAGCTCGCCGGCGCCCAGACCAAGAACGACGCGCGCGACGGCAAGGACATCGACCTGATCATCGGCAACGATTTCAAGGACCTGGTCGAGCAGAAGGACGCCGCCAAGGCGCTCGCCGCCCTGGCCAAGCCCTCACCCGCACCCTCCGGATCGCCCTGCCGCTGAGGGGTGGGCTCGACCGGTCGCCGGCGGGTGTCCGACGCATCGTGACGCCTGCGGCGGGCTGCTCCCCTCCCCGCCCCTTCCCGACACCTGACGATATGCGGCTCCGCCGCGTGGGGGCTTCGCCCCAGACCCCGGGGTCCAGGGGCGAAGCCCCTGGTAGCGGGGAGGGGGAAGTATCGATATGCGGCTCCGCCGCGTGGTCCGCCGTACACCCCGTAAGGGCGTGAGCTCAGCCCGCGGTTCCGTACATTCGGTCGCCCGCGTCGCCGAGCCCCGGCACGATGTACCCCTGCTCGTTGAGCCGCTCGTCGACGGACGCGGTGACCACCGTCACCGGCGCCCCGGCGAGCTCGCGCTCCATGAGCTCGACGCCCTGGGGCGCCGCCAGCAGACACAGCGCGGTCACATCGTCGGCGCCCCGCGATATCAGCTCCCTGATCGCCGCGACGAGCGTCCCGCCGGTGGCGAGCATCGGGTCCAGGACGTAGACCTGACGGCCGGAGAGGTCCTCGGGCATCCGGGTGGCGTAGGTGGACGCCTGGAGCGTCTCCTCGTCGCGGATCATGCCCAGGAAGCCGACCTCGGCGGTGGGCAGCAGCCGCACCATGCCGTCGAGCATCCCGAGACCGGCCCGCAGGATCGGCACGACCATGGGGCGCGGATGGGACAGCCGTACCCCGGTCGTGGCCGTCACCGGGGTCTCGATGTCGACCTGCTCGGTGCGCACATCGCGCGTGGCCTCGTACGCGAGCAGGGTCACCAGCTCGTCGGCGAGCCGCCGGAAGGTGGGGGAGTCGGTGCGCTTGTCGCGCAGCGTGGTGAGTTTGTGCGCCACCAGCGGGTGGTCGACGACGTGGATCCGCATGGCAACGACACTAACCGAGCCCTCGGAGCCCGGCTCCCGCCGGTGACGCCCTGGTGCGCCTCCCCGCGCTCGACCGTCTGCCGCCGTACTGGCATCAAACTTCTGATTCGGGGGAAAGTGGGCAACAACGCTCGGGCTCCCACCGGGCGATACTCAGCCCCGAGGAGTGAGTGACCATGGCCGACGCGACCGCGAGGGAAACCGCCGCGGACCGCCGCCGCCGTCGCGACCGCTTCCTGCGCGCGCTGAACGAGGCCCGGGCGGTACGGAACCAGGTGCGTCCCCGGCTGGCCCGCGCGGCCCGGATGCGCCGGGCGATACACATGCGGACGTTCTCCTGGTGAGCTCTGCTGAGCTTCCGCCGAACCGCCGGGGACGGTTTCCGCGCGTTTCGATTCCGTCCGCGTGAGCCACATCTCTTTGGACTGGTGCACGACGCAGCGTGGAAGACCTCTCGCGAAGCGACGGTTTCTGCCACGATTCCGATTGGGGCGGGACACTGTCCCGCCCGCCCCCGGCACGCCTATGACCAGTGGGAGAGTCACGGTGTACTTCGCCGCATTGCTCGCGCGCACCGCAGAAGGGTGGGAAGCGAGCGACACAGAGCTCGATGACGTGGAAACCTTGACGGACTTGATCGAACTGGCCCGTCTGGCCTCCAAGGACGACGACACGGTATTGGCCTTCATCGAGCACGAAGACGCGTGGTTCGGCGTCGTCCGTGTGGACGGCGAGGACGACCCGCACATCTACGTATCGGACGCGGCAGCGGCCGCCCGCACCTCGTACGGCTCGATGCTCACCGACGAGCTGCTCGGCCGGGACCCCGACGACGATCTGGACAGCCTGGTCGACCTGGACGGCACCGAGGACGGCGAGCCGGACCGGGACGACGAGGACGCGGACGACGCCCCGGTCCCGATCGGCCCGCTCGGCGACGCCGACATCCTGGCCGACCTCGGCATGGACGAGAAGGAGCTGAAGGCCCTCGACGGGGACGCCCTCGAATCGATCGCCGAGATGCTCGGATGCAGCATGGAGGGGCTGGAGGCGGTGCGCTGACCGCCGCACACTGAAGTCATGACCGATCCGCTGACCGGCCTCCTGCCCGGCCCCGACCCCGACCCCCTGCGCGACCCCTGGCGCGAACCGATGCGCCTGGCGCTGGAGGAGGCGGTGCGGGCACCCGAGACGGGAGATGTGCCGGTCGGCGCCGTCGTGCTGGGCCCGGACGGCTCGGTACTCGGCCGCGGCCGCAACGAGCGCGAGGCCCACGGCGACCCCACGGCCCACGCCGAGGTCCTCGCCCTCCGAGCCGCCGCCCACCACCTCGGCGGCTGGCGGCTGACCGGCTGCACCCTGGTGGTCACGCTGGAGCCGTGCACGATGTGCGCCGGCGCGATCGTCCTGTCCCGCCTGAACCGGCTGGTCTACGGCGCCGTGGACGAGAAGGCCGGCGCGGTCGGCTCCCTCTGGGACGTCGTCCGTGACCGCCGCCTCAACCACCGCCCCGAGGTCATCGGGGGCGTCCTGGCCGAGGCGTGCGCGGCCCCCTTGACCGCCTTCTTCCGCAAGCCCTGAGCCCCGCCCCGAGCCCCGTCGCGCGGGCCGGTCCCGGAACCGATTTCGGTTCCCGGCCACCCGTCCGCTAGGCTCTCTCTCGGTAGCGTGTCCGAGCGGCCGAAGGAGCGCGCCTCGAAAGCGCGTGAGGGGGCAACTCCTCCGTGGGTTCAAATCCCACCGCTACCGCTCACACACCCTCCTGATCCGCGGAAACGCAGGTCAGGAGGGTGTTTTGCATAGGGACACGTCCACCAGTCGTGTGGACCCGTCCAGCTATGTGAGCCCGCACGCCCCCAACTGGCCTCATTCCTCCGCGTCACGGACCAGGAGTGCGATCTGTACCCGGTTGTCGACCGCCAGCTTGGCGAACAGGCTGCCTATGTGTGCCTTGACGGTCGCGACGCTGATGTACAGCCGCTCGGCGATCTCCGGGTTGCCCATCCCGTCCGCGATGGCCCGAGCGGTGTCGAGTTCTCGTGTCGTCAGGGTGGACAGCCGTTTCCGTGCTGCTTCGCGGGATGAGTCGCGAGCGTGATCGGACCGCGGACTGGTGGCCGCGGCGGTCACCCGTGCCGTGGCGGCCGGACCCAGCACGGGGTTGCCGTCCGCGACGGTCCGCACCGCGTCGAGAAGCCGCGGCGGTTGGGTGTCCTTGAGGACGAACCCGAGTGCTCCGGCGTGCAGTGCGCCGAGCACCAGATCGTCGGAGTCGAATGTGGTCAGCATGAGCACCCGCGGCGGCGCCGGCCGGGTGAGGAGTTCCCGGGTCGCGCTGAGACCGTCTCGGCCGGGCATCCGCACGTCCATCAGGACGACGTCCGGCCGCTGCTCGTCCACCACGGTGAGCGCGGCGTCCCCGTCGGCCGCCTCCGCGACGACGGTCAGGTCCGGTTCGCCGTCGATGACGAGTCGCAGCGCCATCCGCACCAGTTGGTCGTCGTCGACGATGACGACGCGCAGGGGAGTTGCGGACGCTGACGTCGAGGTTGTCGCCGACGGTTCCCCCGAGGGTGATGTGTACGTGTGCGCCCGGGGCGTGTTTGGCGGCGTTGGTCAGTCCTTCCTGGACGATCCGGTAGCAGGTGCGTCCGACGACGTCGGACGGTGTTCCCGTCACGGTGGTGGTGAGCGTGACGTCCAGTCCGGACGTGCGGGCGTCGGCCACCAGGTCGGGGATGCGGTCGAAGGAGGGCTGTGGTGGTTCCGGGCGGCCCGGGTCGGCCCGGAGCACGCCGAGGACATCCCGTAGTTCTTCCAGGGCCTGGTGGGAGCCGTCGGCGATGCCGCGGACCAGCACGCGGTTCTCCTCGGCGGTGAGGTCGCCGCGCTGGTCCAGCACTCCGGCCCGCATGGCGACCAGGGAGATCCGGTGCGCGAGCACATCGTGCATCTCGCGGGCGATCCGGTTCCGTTCCAGGGCCCGTGCCTGCGCCGCCCGTGCGGTCTGTTCCCGTTCCGCGCTCTCCACGCGGTCCCGCAAGGACCGCACCTCGACGCACCGCGCCCCGATGGCCATGCCCACGGCCACGGCGATGCCCGCGATCAGCGCCGGGAACGCGAGTGCGAGCCACAGCGGGCCGGGCGGGGTGGGGTAGAACCCGCCGGCGAACTGTGACGCGGTCACGAGGGCCAGCCCGGCGACCCCGCTCTCCACCGGACGGCGGCGCGTGGAGAGCGAGACCAGCGCCAGAAACGCGGCGCCGGAGGCGAGCGCCGACGCGGTCGAGGCGATCGCGACCGTCATGGCGACGCCGAGCGGGAACCGCCGCCGCCACAGAAGCGCCGTCAGACAGCCGAGAGCCACCAGCGGATCACCGATGAAGAACCACGAGACGGTTCCGGTCGGCTGTCCCCGCAGCACCACACCGGTGGAGAGCCAGAGCGGTATGCCCACCGCCGCGGCCGCCATCAGCCGCCAGGTCTGCTGCCACCACCCGAGCCGTGGCGCGACGTCCGTGTTCACCTGGTCAGTATCGCGACACGGGGTGCGGACGGTGAGTCGGGCCGCGGGATGACGCGCCCCCGACCAGAGTCGAATCACCACCCCGCCTTGGGCCGGAGGCGAGGCGAGCCGCCGGGCCGATGTGCCTGCCGGGCCGCGCGGACAGACTCGTTCACGTGCCGAGACAGCCGAACACCAGGCGGAGAAGCGCGATGCGCAAGGGTGGCTATGCGGCCCTTGAGGCGGTCGGGATGGTGATCACGGCCCTGGCGTCCAAGCGATGATCCGCGCCCTGCTCGACCAGGATCGCGAGCCGCTGTGGGGCAATCTCACCTGGGTCCCCGGCGGACTCACCGGCCAGATGATCCTCCTCGGATCTCATCGCGCTCGTCGCCATGGTGTCCGGTGGCTGGGCACACACCCGCAAGGAACCGGCCACCGAACGGGCCGGACATCCCGGGGGAATCCGCGACCGGGGAACGACCTGACGCCCATCGGGACGACAGACCCGCGTCTACGGCCGTACGTGCCCCACAGGAGGACATCAGATGCGCAGATCTCTGCCCCTCGCCCTCGCCGCCACCGCGGTGGCGGCGACCGCGATCACGGGAGTGTCGGCGGTGGCGACGCCGGACAGGGCGGCCGCGAGGCCGGACACCGTGGAGTGGGGTCCGTGCCCGGAGGAGACCGCCTCACCCCTTAAGGCCGACTCACCCCGTCTCCAGTGCTCCACGCTCGAAGTCCCGCTGGACTACCGCGATCCCGACGGCCGGCAGATCGAGATCGCGATATCCCGGCTGGCGAGCAAGGAACCCTCGAAGCGCCGCGGCGTACTGCTGACCAATCCGGGCGGCCCCGGCCTCACGGGACTCGGCTACCCGGCCGCTCTCGCCGCCTCCGGGCTGCCCCAGAAGGTGCTGGACTCCTACGACGTGATCGGCCTCGACCCGCGCGGCTCCGGCCGCAGCACGCCGGTGACCTGCGATCTGACGCCGGAACAGCGGAACCGCGGCAACTTCCCGCCGTACGCGCACACCGCGGCCGATGTCGCGCGGGAGGCGGGGAACGCCCGGACCATCGCCAAACAGTGCGCCACCTCGCGGACGGCGCGGATGCTGCCGCACACCACCACCGCGAACACCGCGCGCGACATGGACCGGATCCGGGCGGCGCTGGGCGAGCCGAAACTTTCGTACCTCGGTGGGTCCTACGGCTCCTACCTCGGCGCGGTGTACACGACACTGTTCCCGGAGCGGAGCGACCGGATCGTGCTCGACAGCAACCTGGGCCCCGGCGGCTACGACGTCACGGCCATGCGGTCGCTCGCCCGTGGAATGGAGGACCGGTTCCCGGACTTCGCCGCGTTCGCCGCCGCACACCCCCAGTACGGTCTGGGCACCACACCACAGCAGGTGACCGCGAAGTTCTTCGACCTCGCGAGGCGGTTGGAGGCGAAGCCGGTCCGGGGCATCGACGGGACGGCGTTCCGCGGGATCACCTTCGACCGCCTCTACAGCGATGCGTCCATGCCCTCGGTGGCCGAGATGTGGCAGGCGCTCGACAAGGATCGGCCGCTGCCGCCCGGCACTCCGCCGTCGATGGAGAACATGGAGAATCTCATGGCCGCCCGTTTTTATGTGATTTGTGGTGATTCACGCTGGCCGGGGACGGTCCGGGAGTACCAGCGGAATGTCGCGGTCGACCGGCTGAGGTACCCGATGCTGGGCGGGTCCACGGCCAACATCGGACCGTGCGCGTTCTGGCCGGACAAGCGGGTCGAGCCGCCGGTGCGCATCGGTGACCGGGGCCCGTCGAACGTGCTCATGG
>NZ_JBHYVB010000273.1:0-12576 GCF_042750115.1 Streptomyces sp. NPDC059455 | reverse complement strand
GCACTGGAGTTGGGAACAGATCTCCTCCGGAACCGCCATACCCTGACAACGAGCCCACACCTGTAAAGCAGCACCTTGATTCTTTACGGCTTCACTACGCCCGCAGCCTGCTCTCCCAGGTGCCCAAAACCGCCCAGCCGTGGGTGGCCACCCTGCTGCGGACCGTCTTCGAACAACCCGGCACCGACGCTGTCCACGCCCAGATGAAACACGTCCTGGACGCGCTGGAAGCCAAGTTTCCCAAGGCCGCCGAGCACCTGGACGCCGCCCAGCACGACCTGCTGGCGTTCACTGCCTTCCCCTACGAGATCTGGCGGCAGATCTGGTCCAACAATCCCCAGGAGCGTTTGAACAAGGAGATCCGCCGGCGCACCGACGTCGTGGGGATCTTCCCCGACCGGACCGCCGTGATCCGTCTGATCGGAGCCGTACTGGCCGAGCAGAACGATGAATGGACCGAAGCCCGCCGCTACATGGGCCGCGAACTTCTCGCCAAAGCCCGCCTCCACCCGATCGAGTCAGAAACCGACGAACCCGACCTGCCCACCGAACTCACTGCATAGCCTCAACAACGGATCACCGAGTGGCCGTCGATACACCACTCCAGCGGACGTGACCCGGGCAAACGAGAGCGACTTCGAGCTCTGGCGGTTCGGCGACACGGACGGCACCCGGCACCTGCGGGTCCACGGCAGCCTCTCCAGCAACGGCGGAGACGTGGTGACCGGCTGGGGCCTGGAGGGCCGAGGCATCATCATGCGCTCGCAATAGCACGTCGGGCCTCACCTTGAGCGCCGGGCGCTCGTGCGCGTGCTGGCGGACGTGCCCACGCCACCAGCTGACATCTACGCCCTGATCGCGGACGACGCCCACATTCCGCAGCGGGTGAGCCGGCTCATCGACTTTCTCGCCGCGCGCCTGCCACGGCGGCTCGGCCAGGCGGCCGGCGAGCACGGCATGCTCCGGCGCGAAACCTCCAGGCAGAGCTGGGAGGGAGATATGCGGCTGAGGCCGAGGCGGCCGTCATAAGGAGGGCAGCCAGGCCCTGTGCCGCTCGAAAAGTCATCGCCGAAGGTGAGCTGGATGCGGTCAGCCCCCTGGGATCATGTCCTCCGTGATCGTGTCCTTGCTGTACAACGTGACCCGGAAGCTGCTGACTGTTCCATCGGTGCTCCTCCGTCGCGGGATGGCGAAGGACGCGGAACTGCTGGTGCTGCGGCACGAGAACGCGGTCCTGCGCCGCCAGTTGGCCGGACCGGTCCGTTATGAGCCCGCCGACCGGTTCTGGTTCGCAGCCCTGTCCGGGCTGATACCCCAGCACCACTGGCTCAAGATCTTCCCTGTCACCCCCGGCACCCTGCTTGCCTGGCACCGCAGATTCATCGCCGCAAAGTGGGACTACACCGCGCGCCGGGGCACCGGACGCCCACCCACCCCGGCAGCGATCAAGAAGCTCGTCATACGGCTGGCCAGGGAGAACCCGACGTGGGGCACCGGCGAATCCAAGGGGAACTTGCCCAACTCGGGTATCGGATCGCTGCCTCGACGGTGTGGGAGATTCTCCACGCGGCCGGTATCGACCCTGCTCCACGTCGCTCAGGCCGCACCTGGCGCGAGTTCCTGACCGCGCAAGCCGAGGGCATCATCGCGGCAGACTTCTTTCACATCGACACCGTCCTCGGCAGGCGGTTGTACGCGCTGGTGTTCCTCGAGCACGGCACCCGGCGGCTGCACATCACCGGGGTCACCGCCCGCCCGACACGCGACTGGGTGGTGCAGCAGGCGCGGAATCTCACCGCCGCCCTGGGCATACGCATCGATTCCCTGTACTTCTTGTTACGCGACCGCGATGGCAAGTACGGTGAAGCGTTCGACGCCGTCTTTGCAGCCGAGGAGATGGACATCCTCACAAGTGCGCCGCTGGCTCCCCGCATGAACGCACACTGCGAACGCATCATCGGCAGCATCCGACGCGAAGCCCTCGACCACGTCCTCATCATGAACGAGGTCCACGCCCGCCACGTCCTCGCGGCCTACGAACAGCACTACAACGAACACCGACCCCACCAGGCCCGCAACCAGCCACCACCCGACGCCCACGAACAACCCGCCGCGGCGCATGGCATCAGCACCGGCGTAGTCCTACGCACCCGGATCCTCGGCGGCCTCATCAACGAGTACAGATACGCGGCATGACATGCAGCGATGACTTTTCGAGCGGCACAGGGCTCGACGCGGTGGCGCGAGGACGCGGCGCGGTTCGCGCCGCAACTGCCCGACCAGGTCGTCTCCAGTCTGCACCCGGATCTCACCGTGACGAGCTGGGCCTGCCCGGTCTCCGGGCACCTGCTGGCCGTGGACGTGCACCGCCACGACCGCGAGCCCGCGCACGACTTGGAACTCGACCTCGCCTCGTCCGTGCTCGGGGAGCTGTTGGGATGAGCGCTTCCCCGCGGGTGCCGATACATCATCCGCGCAGCTCAGGCCGCTCGGCGCCGCGCTGGAGGTGGCTGGCGTTGACGTGGTCCTGGATGATGCGCGACGTCCGCATGGGGCTGACGGCGATCAGCCCGCTGCCGAGCGCTCGTACCAGCTGCGGTTCGGGCACCACCAGGCGGCAGAAGATCTCGAAGGCGCTGAACGGGATCCGGCGCCGCCAGGTGGCTCCGGTATGCCCGGGCCCACCTGTGCCATCTCTTCCTGTACCTGCCGCAGCAACCCGGCTACAACAAGCGGCTGCGCAAAGCAGCCGAGTCGCTGACCTGGCCGTACTCGGCCCCGCATACGGCATCGGCCTCGGCGGACATCAGGGCGTCGGCGAATGTTTTGATCATCGCGCGGAGCAGATCCGGACTCGCCGAAGCGAGATTGTCCTCGGTCAGGGCGTGCAGAGGCACACTGTCAGGTGCGGTCATCGTGCTGATCTCCTTCAAGATCTTCGTCGTTCTCGAAGGATCAGCCGATGGCCGTCTGTCTATCCGGGCCCTCACCCCGACGCCGAGGAAAACCCCCGGATCAGGCGGAACCTGGTACACCACCTCCAAAGACGCAACCGTAACAGGATGATGAAGAGCTGACGTTGGGCAGGCCGGTAGAGGCGCCCAGCACTGCCGTGTCGTGTGTTCTTCTGGAAGGCAGGACTGCACAGCAACCCGGCTCCGGTCCAACTCGTGACCAGGCGACGCGTAGCAGGCAGCCCCAGCCCCTTCGCATCGGCGAGGAGATCAAGCTCCTGCGGTCTTACGCCGACCACTCTCATCGCAGGCTCCACGCCTCACCAACCCCGAAACACCGGCATGAGATGTAAGTTCCAACGCGCATCCAGCGGTGTCGGCGAAACCTCAGTACCTGATGTTGTCGGGGCCGGCCGGGGCGGCGCATTGTGGGGCGAGGCGTTGCGGCGGTGGCCGCGGGCGGCCGGACGTCACGCGCAATCTGGGCTTGATTTGGATGCATATCCGGCTGGTCGGCGGGCTAGCGTTCCCCAATCTGGCCGACCATCACAAGAGAACACAGGGGGGAATTGTCATGCACAGCGTTCATCCGGTGGCCAATGGCACCAGGACCGACCACCCCACCCCGGGGCTTCCCTTCGTCAACGACGGCCGGCTTCCTCTGGACAACCCCGACGCGATCGAGCGGACCGGCCGGAACCAAGGGGAGGGCCTGTGGGGCAGGACCGACCGCACGCGAAACGGAGGCTGGGTGGCGTTCACCACCGAGCCCAAGAACCCGTCCTTCGCCTGGGCGGTGTACCACCACCCGGTCCACGGCCGCACCGTCCTCCTCATCCACGATCGTGACCTGAGCGACCTGCACCACGCCTGGATGTTCGAGCCGGGGGGCTTCCTCTACCGGCACGGCGGCTACTGGTGGAACGGCGAACGCTGGCACCGCCCCGGACAGGTGCTGGACAAGGCTTTCGAGCGGTACGACCCCCGGCCCGTGGACAAGCAGGTGACGATCACCGCGGCCGACCTGCTGAAGGCACCCAGCAACGCCCAGAACGCCGGCATCGCGAAGATCGCCAGCTTCACCGCGCCCGACGCCCCGGTACCCAACTGGTCAGACCACCTGGCCCTATGGGCTCAACACCACGCCTCCCAGCCCGACGCGCGGCCTCTGGAGGACTGCGTCATCGACTTCCATGCACCCGAGCTGGAAACCGAGAGCTGGGTGGACATGACCGGACTGGCGAAGATCGCGGCAGTACCCATGGAGGACATGCCCGACCTGCGGTACGGCGGGGCCAAAGACCTCCCCGAACCGCAGGAGGGATCCGGCGGCCAGATGCGGTGGTCCCAGCCCGGTCGCACGGGACTGGGCCGAGAATTACCACCAGAAGAACGGCCCCGAAGCTCTGCTGTCGGATACCACCGTCTACGACACCACCCAGCCCGCCGGCCTCGTGGCCGATCACAACCGGCTCCGCAAACTTTTCCATGAAGGCCTGACCGAACCCCGCGGCAAGCGCACCAAGCCCTACCTGAAGGGCGACCTGGCCCGGCAAGCCGCCGACGAGCTCGCATGGACGGCGGCATCCAGCCTTATGTACGGGCACGACCACGGCTTCATTCCCCACAGCGCTGTGCACGACGTGCTGACCGCTGTCATCGTCGGTCACCTCACCGAAGACCTCAGGCGAAGGACCAAGACCAGCACAGACGATCTCACGCCCTTCCCGGCCAGCACGGTGAAACTCCTCACCTGGTACATCCAGCACCGCCCCAGCAGCACCGCGAGCCTCCTCGGTGAGGTCTGTCTTGAAGCTCGCGTCCGCCTGGACCTGGACCCTGCCCAGGTCGGCGCCACCCTCCGCCAGTCCCTCCACTTCGACAGCAGCCTCGACCGCAACACCATCAACCGCCTCCTGGACATGGCCCTGCCGCCCTCCGCGCGCCCCCAGTGAGATCGCAAACCCCCACTTCGCCAGGCAGACGCAGCGATCGGTGAGGCCGAGACAGAGCCTCACCCGCGCCCTGGCCCGGCCCGCGGCCGCGCAGGACCATGGAGACATGGGTCAGCAGGATGAGGACCAGGGCGTGGTCGCCCGACAGGCGCAGCGGCCACTGACCGCTGCGCGAGCCCACGCGATGACAGCCGGGCTACGGGAAGCGATGGACGACGTCCGGCGCACGGTCACCGTCCTCGCCACGCGGGTCCACGATGCACACGCTGCCCGGGTATGGCTCCCGCTCGGTTACGAATCCTGGGCCGCGTACTGCGACGCGGAGTTCGCCATCAGCCGCGCGCAGGCATACCGGCTCCTGGACGTCGCCCGCTCCCTGACCGCAATCCACGGCGCCGTCGCCGCCGGCACCGAGACGTCTCGCACGCGAGTCACCGGCCCGTCCGACGCAGCCGCGCTCGATTATGTGCGCGAGCGCAGGCCGTGCGGGCCGTCGTCCGGCAGGCCGTCCGCGACGTACGGATCGCACCGCCGGTCCCCGCCGCGCCGCCGACAGATCCGGCCGTCGCGGAACTATGCCGGACCGTTGACCAAATCGCCGTCGATGTCTTCGCCGTTGGCGAGCTGATGCTCGAAGTCGCCCCCGGCTGACTCTCCGAGGACCAGGCCGCCGATCTCCTCGCCCTGCTGTGTGAGGAGATCGGCGAGCCCCTGGACCACGGCCTCGCGGCCCACCGCTACGCCCTCACCGGCGACCGCCGCGCCCTGCACGGCACCGTCCTCTGAGCGCCCTGCCACGCTCCAGGCCCGCCGACCTGCTCCCGCATGACGATCCCCGGATCCAGACCACCGAATTGCGCAAGCAGATGCCTAGCAACTGCCTAATCATGTCCCCACTACATGCCTAATATCTGTAGCCTTGAGGTATGAGCGATGAGCAATTCGACAGTGTGGAGGCGTTGCTGGAGGAAGCGCGACTGATGGCGCGTATGCCGGAGCCTGCTGAGCGTCTGCGGCTGCGGCAGGCGGCCGGTCTCTCCCGTGCCCAGGTGGCGGCGGCGGTGGGTGTCGGTCGGCAGACGGTCGCCAACTGGGAGGAGGGCACCACCGATCCGCAGCCCCCGGGGCGCTTGAAGTACCTGCGACTGCTGGAGGGCCTCGCCGAGCTCCACCCCGCGACTGCCCCGGCCGAGGCGCCCGCTGAGACAACCGCCCCGGGCGTGACTCCAGCGCCCGCAGCACCTGAGACCGCGCGGGGCCCCGACGGGCTGGCCGTGCAAGGCGAGCCCGGCCCCTGCCTCCGCTGCGGAGCCACGACGCCCTACAAGGCCACGGACGGCCGTTCCCTGCACCCGGGTGCCATGTGCCAGCCCCCAGCCGCCGCGGCGCCGCCTCAGGCTGCCGCCACGCCCGCGCCCGCTCCGACCGCTGCGCCGTCACCGGCTCCGGCGCCGGTGCCCTCGCGGCCGCAGCGCCGGGCGAAGTCCGCGGCCCGCGCCCAGGCGGAGACCGCTGGCCTCATCGGCCAAGCCGTGCACGAAGAGCTGGAACGCGCCGAAGGCGACGCCGACGCCGCCATGAAGGCCCTGGTCAAGCGCGCCATCCCGGACGTCATGCGCCTGTTCGACGAAACCCGGGCCACCGCCCGCTACACCTACACCGCATACCCGGCCCTGCCCGACATCCTCAAGAAGCCCTCGAAGAAGGAACCGGACCAGATCTGGGAGGCCCGCCCCAACTTCCACCACCCCCACTACTCCCTCAAAAGCCCTGGGAGCATCGCGGTCACCGCCCTGGACGTCAACGCCGCCTACCTCTCCGCCCTCAAAGCCTGGCTCCCGATCGGGAAACTGGAACACTCCACCGGCACGGACGGCGTGGACCCCAAGCGCTCCGGAGTCCACCTGATCACCCCCTCACCCTGGCACCACCCCCACCTCCCCGACCCCCTCGGCGACCGCGACCAACCCGGCCCCGTATGGGTCACCAACGCCACCCTGCGCCTCCTACTGCGCCTATCCGGGCCGAAGCACGGGCTTCTCGACCCGCCAGTCATCCACGAATCGTGGACGTCCGGCGCCACCGAGAACTTCCTGGACGCCCTGCGAAAGACGCTCACCGCCACGCGGGAGACGGCCATCGCCGAGGACGACACCATCACTCTGGAATACATCAAGGCGATGTATTCGAAGTTCATCTCCACGATGGGCGAGTCGGTTCATAACCGCGAGATGGTGCGCCCGGACTGGATGCACATCATCCACAGCCAGGCGTATGCCAACCTCTGGGGCAAGGCATACAAGGCCCACCAGGCCGGTCTGGATGTCATCGCCATGCTGGGCACCGACGAGCTGCACGTCACCGGCGACTGGCGGCAGGTCTTCCCCGAGGGACGGGGCGTCGCCCAGATGAAGATCAAGCACAGCGACGCCAGGGCGTCCGGTGAGTACACCATCGGCACGGCGGCCCGCTGATGGCCGGTACCAGCGGCCGGTGGAGGGACCTCGGCGCCTTCCGCGCCCGGGGTGTCCACGGGGGAGTGGCCCTGGCCGAGGGCATCGACCGGATGGTCACCGGCATCGAGTCCCCCGTTACCTCCGAGCGTGGTCTGGCCGCCCGCCTGCGCTACCTCACCGTCGGCGACGCCGGCTACGAGGCCATGGACCGTGCGGGCATCCACGTCCGCCCCCGCACCCTCATCGCCTGGCTGGCCGGGGAACAGACCCCCAACAAGGCCAACCTCGCCCGCCTGGACGCCGCGTACTGGGACCTGCGCCGGCGCAACGTCGTCGCCGACCTCAAGCGCCGGCTCGGCAACCGCGGCCGCGGAACCCGCATGGAGATCGACCCCGTCGACCAGTCCCGCGTCCAGCACAGACACCAGCGCGATCTGGAGACCCGCAACATCAACGTACGCGGCGCCGTATGGGACCGTGCCGTCGACGCCTGGATCGCCGAAGACACGCAGGAACTCGAAGCCGTCTGGGACGACATCATCCAAAGCACCCTCGGTACCGACTGGGACGCCTACACCCATGTCTCCTCCATCGGCTGGGCCGCCTGAAAGCATCCGTATCGCGAGAATCCCCAGGGAGCCAGCCGCTTTTGCGCAGGTCAGAGCCTCTTCTGGCTGCCTGGGGAGACGGTGGGGAAACCGGTACACGCGTACGGCGATCCCCTGCTTAGCGCCTTCGACCGGGACTTCGTCGATGGCGTACGGCGCCGTTGGGTGGCGTCGGGGGCTGGGTGGAGTGTCCGGTTCGAGGATGTGCCGCCGGTGCGCGGATGCGCTCTTCGTGGTCACCGATGCCGTGCTGTGCTCGGACGGCCCGGTCACGTCGCTGGCCGAGTTGGCGCTCATAGGTTGAGCATCGGCGTGGGGGATGGGGCGGTGTACGGCGTGGTCAATCACGGCTGGCTGGAGCCGCACCGCCTGCGCCAGCTACTGGCCGCCATGCCACTGCCGCGTACCGCCGGCGGGCGGATTGTGTTCGCTGGCGATGTGAGCGACTTGCTGCGGCCCGACGCCACCACCAGCCCGGAGTTGCTGTTCTGCCATACGGCTGGGCCGAAGTGCTGATCAGTCGTTCCCCGGCCAGCGCTGCTCACGTCGCCGCGCTGGGAGACGGGGCGCACGTTCTGGAGGGCCGTGCTGGACGCGATCCGGCTCAGCTCGTCCGACGACGCCACCGCAGTGACCGCCGCCGGAACGCGGCTGTGCCTCTGACATCGCCTAGCCTGGCATGTCGCGTTGAGGACGCAGTCCGTCGGCATGACATGACGGCCTCGGCCCAGTGCGGGCGGAGGCCGTCTCAGAGGGTATCTGGGGTCAGCAGGTGGCTGAGCTCGAGATGCGTACCGCATCGAGCTGGCCGCCGGTGACGGTGAACGTGCTCTGCGGCACGAGGCATGCCGTTGTGCCACCCACCCACCGGATGTATGCCACGTCGTCGTGGCGGGTGTTCACGACGGTGATCGGTGCCGTCGGCTTGGACGGAAGTGCCTGCCAGCCCGATGTCACGTCCTGGAAGTGTCCGATGATGTTGCCGTTCTTGATGAAACACACGTAGGGGTATTCACACGTTGCTGTGGTCTCCCGGTCAGCGGCGCTGGCGGCCACGGTCGTGCCCGTGAGCAGCGCTCCGGCCACCGCGAGCGTGGTCACCCCGGCTCTGAGCCTTTTCATGGTCCCTCCCCTTTATTCAGTGAGAACAGGAGATATGTATGACATATACAGAACAACCTGGTGAGTGGTAATCAGGTCAGATCCCCGGATCTGCCGGACCGGTTGTTCCGCGATGGCAGTGAGCCCGGTCCTCGGCCCCGGCTGGCCCGGCGGGGAAGTCCCGTCATGGCCTACGTCTGGAGGGTCTGCGTGGGCGGGGAAACATTGTCGAGCACACCGCGGCAGCGCATTTCTTGGCGCTCTGGAGGTCGAGTTGGGGCAGTCACCCGAGCGCGCAGTGGCCTGATGCTGCCGCACCATCGCATGGGTCACGAAGCGGCTGACTGCGCGTCACCGGCCTCCACATCGTCCATGAATGCGTCATGTGTCACTACCGGTCCGCCCTCGGCCTTGCGGTGATCGGCTTCAGCGATGTCGGCTTCCTCCTGCAGGCGCCGCAGCTCCGCGAGTTCGCCGACGGGGGTCAGGGCCGCCGCAGGAGCATCGCCGTGGTCGCTGATCACGATGGTCTCGCGGCCATGGCGGACCCGGTCGACCAGTTGGTCGAGCTCATTACGTGCCTGAGTGAGCGGTGATGGGGCTCTTTGATTGTCGTCAGTGATGCTCTTCCCGTCATTTCGTTGCGCCCCTGAAGCATCTGAGGGTGATGACGAGCAAGAGCGCGAGACTGAGGGTCGGTTGCCCTGCCGGTTGACGTGACGGTGACCTGCCCGCTGGACGGATAGCAGACGGTCGACATGCGGTCGAACCGCCACCGGCGCGCGGTCCCGCCCAGCTTGCGCACCACCTGATCGAGGGCCTGGACCAGGTGGGGGAAGTCCTCGCGCTCCGCGAGCTGGGCCCGCCACCGGCCCGAATGGGACAAGGCCCCGACCAGGAGATGCGCGTGTTCTCCAACGCCCCACTGCTCTGGAGGAGTGGGCAACTCGAGCCAGTCGAACTGGATCTCCTCGCCCGGCGGGTGGGTGATGACCGCGACGTCGCGGCCCTTGGCTCCGTGGCACGGCTCGCAGCGCGGCCGCACCTCAAACCGACGAAGAGCCCGGGTGAACGTCGAGTAGCCGCCCTGATAGCCGAGCTCGCGCACCTCGTCGAATAGCGTGGTCGCCCACAGGTGAGGATCATCGGCCATCCGCTGCCTGCAATAGTCCAGGAACGGTACGAACGCATCCGGCGCCTGGCGACGCTCGCCCGGCACCGTCTTCCCGTTCAGGTAGTCCCGGATCGTCTGGCGATCGCGGCCCAGATGCCGGGCGATCGCCGAGATCGTCCATCCCTGGCGACGCAGAGCGTGAGCGTCCACGTCTTCCTCCTGCGTGAGCATCCGGGCCCCCGAAAGGCCGACCGTCAAGCACACGCAGGCTGTCCACGACACACCAACGCTAGTGCCGTATCAGGCAACGTTTGCCCCTGCTGACGCAACGCGAGCCGTTCGAATGCCGCGATCTGCGGCGCGCTAACCTGGGGCCGTAAATGAGCGAGGCGTGACCCGCGGGCCGGCTCCGGGGAACGGCATTGTGGTGAAGGAACGAGATGCAGGCACTGACACTTGGTCCTACGAACCGTGAGCGTGTCGTTCTCTTCGCGGCTGGAGCAGGCGGCGACCCGGAGCGTTACCGGCCCCTCTTGGAGCACTTGGCAGCCCATGACTGCCAGGTCATTGCGCCCTGCTTCGAGCGTTTCGTCGCCCGAGAGGCGACCACCGCTGAGCTTCTTGCCCGCCCGGCCGGGTTGGTCGAGGCGCTTCACCGGTGGGCGCCTGAGGACGCGTCTGTTGTGGTGGTCGGCCACTCGATCGGCGGATGGGCTGGCCTCTGTCTCGCCGGTGCGACGCCCTGGGGACGGGACGGCAGGCTGCTGGATGTCCCACGCGAGCCACGCGTCGGCCGTCTCGTCTTGTACGCGCCCGCGGCCGGCTGGTTTGCAGCGCCGGGGGCCTTGGACGCCGTAACAGCACCGATGCTCGTCTACGCGGGGGAGCTGGACACCGTCACGCCCGTCGAGCAGGCCGTCCGCCTGAAGGGCGCATCGGCCCAGGTCGACCTTCGCGTCGTGCCGGGGGCCGGTCACTTCAGCTTCATGAATACGCCTCCGCCGGGCATGGTCGAAACCGAGGGCTTCGACCATGCTCAGTTCCTCACCGACCTCGCGCAAGCGACCCTGGAGTTTGTCATTGCGCCCTGAGGGGACGTGACACGTCGTCCGGACGCTGGTCCGGACGACGCGGTATTGCCAGGCTGTGCGGGTGGCAGAACCAGTACAGGTTCGCGAGATCGGTGGCGACGAGGGGCGGCGCCTGTTGCGGATCATCCGCAGAGGCACGGGTTCGGTGGTGACCTGGCGGTGTGCGCAGATGGTGCTGCTGTCCGCGCAGGGCATGCCGGTGGCGCGGATCGCCGAGGTGTCGTTCACCAGCCCCGACCGGGTACGGGACGTGATCCACAACTTCAACGCCGACGGCTTCGGGTCTCTGTATCCGAAGTACTCCGGCGGCCGGCCCAGGATGTTCACGCTGCCCGAGCGACGGGAGATCAAGAAGATCGCGAAGTCGAAGCCGGCCGAGCACGACCTGCCGTTCTCGACCTGGAGCCTGACCAAGCTTGCGGACTTCCTGGTCGCTGAGGGGGTGGTCGACGACATCAGCCACGAGGGCCTGCGCATCCTGCTCCGCGAGGAAGGCGTCTCCTTTCAACGCCTGAAGACCTGGAAGACCTCCCGCGACCCGGACTACGCAGCTAAGAAGGCCCGCGTCGAACACCTCTACGCGATCGCCGACGGCGAGGTCATACCCGAGGCAGGTGAGCCCGACGTCGTCTTCTGCCTGGACGAGTTCGGCCCGCTCAACCAGATGCCCCACCCCGGCCGGCAGTGGGCCGAGCGCGGCGGCAAGCACAAAGACCCCGCCCGCGAACCCCGCCGTCGTCGGCGGGCGACCTACAACCGCTACGGCGGAGTGCGACACCTGTTCGCAGCCCTCGATCTGGCCAAGGACAAGCTCTACGGCCACATCAAGCCGATCAAGAAACGCACCCAGTTCCTGGAGTTCTGCCGCTACCTCCGCACCCTCTACCCACCGACGGTGCGGATCGCAATCGTCTGCGACAACTTCTCCCCGCACCTGACCACGAAGAAGTGCCGGCGCGTCGGCACCTGGGCCACGGCGAACAACGTCGAGATCGCCTGCACCCCCACCAACAGCTTATGGCTCAACAGGATCGAAGCCCAGTTCACCGCCCTGCGCTACTTCACCCTCGACGGCACCGACCACGCCAGCCACAAAGAACAGGGCAGCATGATCCGCCGCTACATCATCTGGCGAAACCGCCACGCCGACGACCGACGTCTACGCGCCGTCGTCGACAGGGCGAACGTTGCCTGATGCGGCACTAGTAGATTGTCGTGGCTAAGTATTGTTCTGATTGGTGGAGTTGGGGGCCGGGCAAGCTCCCCTTGTCGCTTCCGTTCGGCCGGGCAGGGGTGC
>NZ_JBHYVB010000272.1:0-12612 GCF_042750115.1 Streptomyces sp. NPDC059455 | reverse complement strand
GAGTATGTGCCGCCTGTTCCTCGAACAGCTCCGGCAGCACCCGCCCCGCCCCGGCCGCCGCCACCGAGGCACCCGTACCCCAGCCCAGCAGCCGCTTCCGCTCGTCGTGGCCGAGGAGGTCGATCCGGCTCAAGGCCTGGTCGGGACGGTCCGCGACGGCGTCCAGAACACGCAGCAGGCGGTCGACGATCGCCTGGGCCGTGTGGCGCTCGAAGAGGTCGGTGGCGTACTCGAGGCTGCCCCGGATGCCGTTCGGCTCCCCGCCCTCGGTGGCGTGCGTCTCCGCGAGCGCGAAGGCCAGGTCGAACTTGGCCGTGTCGGTGGCCACTTCCAGCGGTTCGGCGGCCACTCCCGGCAGGGACAGTTCGGTCGCCCGAAGGTTCTGGAAGGTGAGCATCACCTGGAACAGCGGGTGCCGGGCCAGGGACCGGACCGGGTTGACCGCCTCCACCACCCGTTCGAACGGCACCTCCTGATGGGCGTACGCGGCTCCGTCCGTCTCCCGCACCCGTTCCAGGAGGGTCAGGAAGTCCGGGTCCCCGCTGGTGTCGGTGCGCAGCACCAGCGTGTTGACGAAGGGGCCGACCAGGTCGTGCACGGCCACCTCGTCGCGGCCTGCGAACGCCGTGCCCAGGGGGATGTCCGTCCCGGCACCGAGTCGTGTCAGCAGGGCCGCGAGGGCGGCCTGGACCACCATGAACACGCTGGCGTCCCGGGAGCGGGCCAGCCCGGCCAGCCTCCGGTGCAGTGCGGCCGGAACGGCGATGTCCACGGTCGAGCCCTGGTGTCCGGCCACTGGCGGCCGCGGCCGGTCCGTCGGCAGCGGGAGTTCCTCGGGCAGCTCCGCGAGCGTCTCCCTCCAGAACGCGAGCTGCCGGGAGAGCACACTGTCATCCCGGTCCTCCGCACCCAGCACCTGGCGTTGCCAGAGCCCGAAGTCCGCGTACTGCAGCGGCAGATCGTCGCTCCAGCGGGGTTCCGAACCGGCCGTCCGGGCCCGGTAGGCGGTGGCCAGGTCGGTGAAGAGCGGCTCCAGCGACCAGCCGTCGGCCGCGATGTGGTGGACCACCACAAGCAGCACATGCTCGTCGTCGCCCTGCGGGAACAGGCTTACGCGCAGGGGCAGTTCGCTGGCCAGGTGGGAGCCACGCCCGGCTTCCTCCGCCAGCGCCGCCGCGAGTGTGTGGTCCGACGCGCTCCCGGCCGCGCCTCCGCCCGAGTCCATTTCGTCGGCCACCGGCCGCACGTCCCGGACAACGGCGTGCAGCGCGGACCGGGCCGCGTCCGGGCCCAGAACCCGCTGCCACGGCCGGCCGTCGTCCCCGTGTGGGTAGACGGTGCGCAGCACCTCGTGCCGGGCCACGACGTCCCCCGCCGCGGCCAGCAGCGTCTCCCGGTCCAGCGGGCCGTGGAGCCGAAGGCCGACCACGATGTTGTAGGTCGCCGCCCGATCGCCCTCCAACTCCTCCAGGAACCACAGCCGTTGCTGGGCGTACGACAGCGGCAACCGGCCCGTACGCGGCATCGGGCCCAGCGGTGGGCGCGCCACGTCGTCCCGTTTCGCGCCCTGGATCACCGCCGCCAACCCCTCCACCGTCGGCGTCTGGAACACCGCACGGATGCCCAGGTCGACGCCGGTGCGGGTACGGACCTGTCCCATCAGCCGCATCGCCTGCAGCGAATGCCCGCCCAACTCGAAGAAGCTGTCCGCCACGCCCACCTCGGGCACGCCCAGCACCTCCGCGTACAGCGCGCACAACAGCCGCTCCCAGGGGGAGGCCGGTGGCCGGCCGGTGCCCGGTCCGCCGATGGGGCCGGGCGCGGGCAGCGCCTTGCGGTCCAGCTTCCCGCTCGACGTCAGCGGCAACGCGTCCAAAGCAACCACCGCCGACGGCACCATGTGTTCCGGCAGCCGCTCGCGAAGCCAGGAACGCAGCTCGGCCGGGGCCGGTTCATGGCCGGGCCGGGCGACGGAGTAGCCGACGAGCCGAGGGTCACCCGGCCGGTCCTCGCGGACCGCCACGGCGGCCCGCGCCACCTGTGGATGCGAGGCCAGCACCGCCTCGATCTCTCCCGGCTCGATCCGGAATCCCCGCAGCTTGACCTGGTGGTCGGCCCGGCTGAGGTACTCCAGCCGCCCGTCCTCGTCCCAGCGCACCAGGTCGCCGGTGCGATACATCCGTGACCCGGCCGGACCGTACGGATCGGCCACGAACCGCTCGGCGGTCAGGCCGGGACGGTCGAAATACCCGCGGGCCACACCCGTTCCCGCGATGTGCAGCTCGCCCACCACGCCCGGCGGCAGCAGGCCCAGGTGCCGGTCCAGGACGTACGCGCGCGTGGTGTCCAGCGGCGTCCCGATCCGCGGCGCGCCGTCGTCATCGGCCCGGACGGCGCCCGTGGTGGACCAGACCGTGGTCTCGGTGGGTCCGTACAGGTTCACCACCTCGGCGCCGAGCGCGAGCAGCCGCCGCGCGAGCGGGGAGGGCAGCACCTCGCCACCGCTGAGGACCCGCACCCCCGACAGCGCCCTCGCATGGTCGCCGCCGTCGGACACCTCGCCGAGCACCGCCTGCCACAGGGTGGGCGTGGCCTGCGCCAACGACACCCCGTGGCGGCCCATCAGCCCCAGCAGCGCGGCGGGATCGCGTTTCTGGCCCGCCGAGGCCAGGACGACACGCGCCCCCGCCACGAGCGGCATGAACCACTCCACCGCCACTACGTCGAACGATGGCGTGGAGGCCGCCAGCACCGCATCCGACCCGGTGAGCGGGGTGCGCCGGGCCATGGCCCGCAGGAACCGGCCGAGACCGCCCCGGGACGCCACCACGCCCTTGGGCCTGCCGGTGGAACCCGAGGTGTAGAAGAGGTGCGCGGGGTGGTCCGGCAGCAGGGGACACCCGCGGTCCGCGTCCGCCAGGTTGCCGGTCCCCGCTTGTGCCAGCCGGTCCGCCGTGTCCTCCGCGTCCAGCAGCAGCCGTGGCACCGCGGCCGCCTCCCTGCGCACGGCCTCGGCGATCGCACCGGTCGTCACCAGGAGGGCCGGGCGGCTGTCGGTGAGCATGAACGCCACGCGCCGCACCGGGTAGTCCGGATCGACGGATACGAAGGCGGCGCCCGCCTTGAGGACGGCCAGCGCGGTGATGAGCAGGTCCGGGCCACGGGGCAGGGACAGGGCGACCCGGGTCTCCGGGCCCGCGCCCGCCGCGACGAGCACCCGGGCCAGCCGGTTCGCCCGCTCGTTCAACTCCCCATAGCTGAACCGCTGTTCCTCGAACACCACGGCCACCTCGGCTGGGGTGCGCTCGGCCTGGCGCTCGAACACCTCCGGCAGCAGCACCGTGTCATCGGCTCCGGTCACGCCGGGCGAGACCTTGCCCCACTGCCGCAGCAGGCGCTCCCGCTCGGCCGGGGCCAGCACGTCGAGCTGCGCCACCGTCCGCTGCGGGGCGTCCGCCACGCTCTCCAGCACCCGGACCAGACGCCGCGCGAGCTCCCGTACGGCCGAGTGGCCGAAGGCATCGGGACGGTAGCCCAGCTGGAGCCGCAGGGACTCGCCCGGGATGACGACCAGGGCCAGCGCATAGTGGGTGGCATCCCGGCCGGTGCTGCCCACCACCCGCAGCCCGTCCTCCGGCGCGCCGACCCGCTCGGGCCGCACCGGATAGTTCTCGAAGACCAGCACCGTGTCGAAGAGCTCGCCGACCCCCGCGAGCGACTGCACCTCGATCAGCCCCAGGTGCTGGTGCTCCGACAACGCCGCCTGGCGCGCCTGCACCTCCTCCAGCAAATCCAACAGCCGCTGATCCGGGCCGAGTTGTACACGAACCGGCAACGTGTTGATGCACAGGCCGACCAGCGACTCGACACCGGGTACCTCCGGTGGCCGCACCGCGGCCGTGGCCCCGAACACCACATCGTCGCGGTCGGTCAGCCGGCCCAGCAGCAGACCCCACGCCACCTGCACCAGTGTGTTCAGCGTCAGCCCCGAGGACCGGGCGCGCCCGGTCAGCCGTGCCGTCAGCTCGGCGGGCACATCCAGGCAGAACTCCCGGGGAACCACCGCCGTACGCCCGTACGCCTCCGGGGCCAGCAACGTCGGCTCCGCCACCCCGGCCAGCGCCTCGCGCCACGCCTCGCGGGCGGCGGTGGCGTCCTGCGCGGCGAGCCAGGCGAGGTAGTCGCGGTAGGCCGCCGGGCGGGGCAGCAGACCGTCGTCCCCGGCCTCCCCGTACAGGAAGAACAGCTCCTGCACCAGGACCGGCGTCGACCAGCCGTCCAGCAGGATGTGATGGTGGGTCATGGTCAGACGGCTGCGCCCACCGCCGAGGCGGAACAGCGTGAACCGCATCAGCGGCGGCCGGGTGAAGTCGAACCGCGTGGCGCGGTCCTCCGTCAGCCAGCGCTCGTACTCCCCCTCCTGCTCGGTGGGGGAGAAACCGCTGAGGTCGATCTCCTGCCACGGCGTCGGCGCATGGCGGGGCACGACCTGGACCGGCCTGGACAGGCCGTGGTGGAGAAACCCGGCCCGCAGATGGGGGTGGCGGCGCAGCAGAGTGTCCACCGCCTGCCGGAAGCGCACGCTGTCGACCTCGCCCTCGAGATCGAAGGCGAACTGCACCAGATAGACATCCGGGGCCGCCTCGTCGTACCCGGCGTGGAAGAGCAGCCCCTCCTGCAACGCGGTCAGTGGCAACGTGTCGACGGCACCGGGAAACGCCTGCTCCACCGCGGCCACGTCCTCGGTGGTGAGGGAGAGCAGCGGGGGCGTGGCGGAGGCGGCTCGGGCGTCCGCCGGGGCCGGGCCGCCGGACGGCGAGGCGAGGCGCGCCAGGGCGGCGGGGGTCTGGTGCTGGAAGACCTGACGGGGGGTGAGCACCAGCCCCTCGCGGCGGGCGCGGCTCACCAGCTGCATGGACAGGATGCTGTCCCCGCCCAGTGCGAAGAACCCCTCCTCCACGCTCGGCTCCGGCACGCCCAGCACCTCGGCGAACAGACGGCACAGCACCGCCTCCTGTGGTGTCGCCGCCGCGCGTCCACTGGCCCCTTCGGCGCCCCGGGCGGGCGCGGGCAGCGCCGCGCGATCGAGTTTGCCGCTCGGCGTGAGGGGCAGTGCGTCGAGCCGTATGACTGCGGAGGGCACCATATGGGCCGGTAGCCGCTCCGCCAGATACGACCGCAGCTCCTCCGGGGGCGTATCGCCGTGATCCGGGCTGGTGGTGGTGTAGGCGATGAGGTGTTTGTTGCCTTGGTGGTCGTGGTGGAGGGTGGTGGCGGCGTGGGTGATGTGGGGGTGGGTGGTGAGGGTGGTTTCGATTTCGCCGAGTTCGATGCGGTAGCCGTGGAGTTGGATTTGGTTGTCGGTGCGGTGGTGGTAGTGGAGTTGGTGGGTGGTGGGGTTGTGGTGGGCGAGGTCGCCGGTGCGGTAGAGGCGGGTGCCGGGTGGTCCGTAGGGGTTGGCGATGAAGTGGGTGGCGGTGAGGGTGGGGTTGTTGTGGTTGTTGCGGGCGAGGGTGGGTCCGGTGATGTAGAGCTCGCGGGGGGTGCCTGGTGGGGTGGTTTGGAGGTTGGTGTCGAGGAGGTGGGTGGTGAGGTGGGGGAGGGGTTGGCCGATGGGGCTGGGGGTGTTGTGGGTGTGGGGGGTGGCTGGGTTGAGGGGGTGGTGGGTGATGTGGATGGTGGTTTCGGTGATGCCGTACATGTTGGTGATGGTGGTGTGGGGGTGGTGTTGGTGGAAGGTGGTGGTGCGGGTGGGGTCGAGGGCTTCGCCGCCGAGGATGATGTGGTGGAGGGGGAGGGGTTGGTGGTGTTGTTGGTGGGCGTTGATGAGGTGGTAGAGGGCGGTGGGTGTTTGGCAGAGGGTGGTGATGTGTTCTTGGTGGATGAGGGTGATGAGGTCGTGGGGGGAGCGGGTGGTGTGGTGGTTGGGGATGATGAGGGTGTGGCCGTGGAGGAGGGCGCCGAAGATTTCCCAGACGGAGAAGTCGAAGGCGTAGGAGTGGAATTGGCACCAGGTTTGGTGGGTGGGGTGGGTGAAGTAGTGGCGGGTGGCGGCGAGCAGGTGGATGAGGTTCGCCTGCGGGACGATGACGCCTTTGGGGGTGCCGGTGGAGCCGGAGGTGTAGATGAGGTAGGCGGGGTGACGGGCGTCAGGGGGTGCGGGGCATTCGGCCGTGGTCAGATCGGTGCCGGGGAGAGCCTCGAGGCGGGTGGTGGTGTGGGAATCGTCCAATAGCACCCGAGGCACGGCTTTCGCTTCGGCGGGTGTGGGGAGGGTGCGGGCGACGTCGGTGGTGGTGATCAGGACGGTGGGGTCGCTGTCGCTCAGCAGGTAGGCGAGGCGTTGTTCGGGGTAGTCGGGGTCCAGCGGTACGTAGGCGGCACCCGTTTTGAGGACAGCCAAGATGGCGGTGATGGTCCACGGTGAGCGGGGGAGAGCCAGCGCGATGCGGCGTTCGGGTCCGGCGCCGGCTTCCAGTAGCAGCCGGGCCAGTTGGTTTGCCCGTTGGTTCACCTCTTGGTAGGTCCACCGTTGGTCTTCGTGGACCACAGCCACTTGGTCCGGAGTCCGTACGACCCACTCCTCGAACAACCCCGACAACGACACCTTCGGGTCGGTCACCGTGACACTGGCGTCCCGGCGCGGTACCAGCCGCTTCCGCTCGTCATACGAGAGCACGTCGATCCGATCGACGTTCCGGCCCGGATCGTCGGCGATGGCCTCCAGAACGCGGACCAGCCGCTGCGCCACCGCCCGCATGGCCGGGGCCTCGAACACATCCGGACGGTAGCCGAGGCGCAACCGCAGCCGTTCGCCCGGGACCACGACCACCGCCAACGGGTAGTGCGTGGCGTCCTGACCGGCGGTGGCCGTCAGCCGCAGCCCGGCGCGGGCCGCCTGCGCATGGGCGCCGGCGCCCACGGGGTAGTTCTCGAAGACCACCACCGTGTCGAAGAGCTGCCCCGTTCCGGCGGCGGGCCGCAGCTCCGACAGCCCCAGATGGTGGTGCGCGGAAAGCTCGCCGTGCTGGCGTTGTACGGCCGCCAGCAGCTCCTCCACCGGTCGGCCCACCGGCACCCGGACACGTACCGGCACCGTGTTGATGCACAGCCCGACCAACGACTCGATGCCCGCCACCTCCGCCGGGCGCACCGCCACCGTCGTACCGAACACCACGTCGTCCCGGCCGGTCAGCCGGCCCAGCAGGATGGCCCACGCGGTCTGCACCAGCGTGTTGAGGGTGAGCCCCATCCGCCGGGCACGCTGCGCGAGTTGGGCGGTCCGCTCCACCGACAGATCGACGGCCATCTCGTCGGGCGCCACGGTCGTACGGCCCGGATCGGCCGGTGCCAGCAGGGTGGGCTCCGCCACACCGGCCAGCGCCGTGCGCCAAGCGGCGCGGGCCGCGTCCCGGTCCTGCCGTCGCAGCCAGCCCAAGTACTCCCGGTAGGGCGCGGTGGCGGGCAGGCCCGAGTCGTCCCCGTCCCGCTCGTACAGCGTGAACAGCTCCTGGACGACGAGCGGCACGGACCAGCCGTCCAGCAGGATGTGGTGGCTGGTCATCACCACCCGGTACTGATTCGCGCCCCAATGGACGAGGGCGAAGCGGACCAGTGGCGGCCGGGTGAGGTCGAACCGCGTGGCGCGGTCCTCGGCCAGCCACCGGTCGAACGCGGCGGGGCGCTGCTCTTCGGGAAGGTCGCTGAGATCCAGCTCGTGCCAGACGGAGGGGACAGCGGGCGCCACCACCTGCACGGGTTGGGACAGTCCGTGGTGATGGAAGGACGCGGCCAGGTTCGGATGGCGGCGCAGCAGGGCATCCGCCGCCCGCCGGAAGCGTGGGCCGCTGACCTCCCCTTCGAGGTGGAAGGTGAACTGCACCAGATAGACGTCCGGGGCCGCCTCGTCGTACACCGCGTGGAACAGCAGTCCGCTCTGGAGTGGTGTCAGCGGCAGCAGCTCTGTGGTGTCCGCGATGTCCGCGGCGTCGGCGGTGTCCGCGGTGTCCGCGGCGTGCGTGGCGTGTGTGGCTTTCGCCGACAGGCCGGTGGACTCCGCCGACAGGCTCTCGTATTCGGGTGGGGTGAGGGTCACCAAAGGCCCCGCGTCCCCGGAGGTGCGCTCCTGCGACGGGGTCGCCGGGCCGTCCCCGGAGTGGGCGACGGAAGCGAGCCCTTCCGGCGTCCGGTGCTGGAATACCTGCCCCGGTGTGAGGACGAGTCCCTCCGAGTGGGCGCGGCTGACCAGCCGCATGGCGAGGACGCTGTCGCCACCCAGGTTGAAGAAGCTCGTGTCCGCGCCTACATCGGGGATGCCGAGCACCTCGCCGAAGAGGGCACACAGCCGTGCCTCCAGGGGCGTGGCAGCCGGCCGTCCCGAAGCGAGCGCGGAGAAGTCGGGTGCGGGGAGGGCCGCGCGGTCGAGCTTGCCGTTCGCCGTGAGCGGCATCCGGTCGAGCGCGATGACCGCCGAGGGCACCATATGGGCGGGCAGCCGCTCGCTGAGATACGACCGGAGCGAGGCGACCACCGCACCGGTCCCGTGGGCCAGCCCGGGCTCGTTGGCGTAGGCGGAGGCAGGACGGCGGGGGGTGGTGGAGGGCGGTGCGGCGATGTCGAGGGTGGGGACGCCGACAGTGGGCCCGTCGGGGGTGGCGGTGTCGCGGATGGTCTCATCAGGGGTCGCCATACGCCGGTCGGCGCTGAGGTCGATGAACACACCGTCCAGACGTGCTTCATCGGCCGCCCAGCGCAGCGCCAGGTCGTAGCCGCGAGCCTCGGCGAGCCGGTGGAGCGCTTCCGGGTCCGGCTCGGTGTCCGGCGCTGCATCCAGCTCCGTGTCCGGCTCCGTGTCCGGCTCGGTGTCCGAGCCGTCGTGCCCGGCCGTCGGGGCCGCTGCCGTGAGGTGGTGCCGGGCGTCGTCCGGGTCGGCACCGGTGTCGATCCGGTGCAGGGCGGTGAGCTCGCCGGTCAGCCGGGTGTTGGGGATGCCGGTCACCCGAAGCGCTCGTGGGCGGCGGTCTCCCGCCAGCGCGTCGCGCAGGCCGTCCACTGTACGGATGTCCTCGCCCCACCGGAGGTGTGGCGCGTGGTCGGTGGCGAGGGGTGTGACGGGACCCTTGGTGAGGATGACGTCGTAGCGGTGCCGGGTGAGTTCGTTGCGCGCCGAGCCGCGCTTGACGCGGACGTCGACGGCGCCGATGGCGGGCACGGCGGACGTGAGGGTGGTGAAGTACTCCGGGTCCACCAGGAGTTCCCGCTCCAGGCGAGTGGCGTTGTCCACGGTGGCGCGCAGGCTCTCTGGCGTGGTCCCCGCGGGCGCCTGGGTGAGGGCGACCGCGGTGGCGAAGCAGCGCAGCAGGCGAAGGTTGCGTACGTCCCCGATGAACAGCTTCCCACCGGGCTTGAGGACCGCCATGGCATGGGTGATGACATCGGTCAGATAGTCGACGTTCGGGAAGTACTGGACGACGGAATTGATGACGACGGTGTCGAAGTGGCCCTCGGGCAGCTTGCTGAAGTCATGGGCGGGCCGGCACTCGAGCGTCGTCCGGCCGTCGCCTGCGCCCAGCGCGGGATCCTGCGCCACACGCTGATCCAGGGCGGCGATGGCGGAGGCCGAGACGTCGGTGCCCCAGTAGCTCGCACAGTCCGGAGCCAGACGTGACAGGAGCAGACCGGTGCCAACCCCGATCTCCAGGACATCGCGCGGGCCGAGCGCGCTGATGCGGTCCACGGTCGTGGCCAGCCACTCCCGCATCTCCGGCAGGGGGATGGGCCGCTGGTCGTAGCTGCTGTCCCAACCGACGAAGTCCTCGCTCAGCGAAGTGGCGGCCCGGTCCCCGTAGAGGGAGTCATAGACCGCGCGCCACTCCTCGACCTGCTGCTCCACCACGTCCGCCGCCCGGTGAACGCTCCGGCTGGTGGTGGTGTAGGCGATGAGGTGTTTGTTGCCTTGGTGGTCGTGGTGGAGGGTGGTGGCGGCGTGGGTGATGTGGGGGTGGGTGGTGAGGGTGGTTTCGATTTCGCCGAGTTCGATGCGGTAGCCGTGGAGTTGGATTTGGTTGTCGGTGCGGTGGTGGTAGTGGAGTTGGTGGGTGGTGGGGTTGTGGTGGGCGAGGTCGCCGGTGCGGTAGAGGCGGGTGCCGGGTGGTCCGTAGGGGTTGGCGATGAAGTGGGTGGCGGTGAGGGTGGGGTTGTTGTGGTAGTTGCGGGCGAGGGTGGGTCCGGTGATGTAGAGCTCGCCGGGGGTTCCGGGTGGGGTGGGTTGGAGGTTGGTGTCGAGGAGGTGGGTGGTGAGGTGGGGGAGGGGTTGGCCGATGGGGCTGGGGGTGTTGGGGGTGTGGGGGGTGGCTGGGTTGAGGGGGTGGTGGGTGATGTGGATGGTGGTTTCGGTGATGCCGTACATGTTGGTGATGGTGGTGTGGGGGTGGTGTTGGTGGAAGGTGGTGGTGCGGGTGGGGTCGAGGGCTTCGCCGCCGAGGATGATGTGGTGGAGGGGGAGGGGTTGGTGGTGTTGTTGGTGGGCGTTGATGAGGTGGTAGAGGGCGGTGGGTGTTTGGCAGAGGGTGGTGATGTGTTCTTGGTGGATGAGGGTGATGAGGTCGTGGGGGGAGCGGGTGGTGTGGTGGTTGGGGATGATGAGGGTGTGGCCGTGGAGGAGGGCGCCGAAGATTTCCCAGACGGAGAAGTCGAAGGCGTAGGAGTGGAATTGGCACCAGGTTTGGTGGGTGGGGTCGGTGAAGTAGTGCCGGGTGGCGGTGAAGAGGTGGATGAGGTTGGTCTGGGGGATGGTGACGCCTTTGGGGGTGCCGGTGGAGCCGGAGGTGTAGATGAGGTAAGCCGGGTGACGGGCGTCGGGGGGTCTGGGTTGTTCGGTGGGGGTGAGATTGGTGGCGGGCAGGGCTTGCAGGCGGGCGGTGGTGTCAGGGTGGTCCAGGAGCACACGGGGTGTGGTCTGGTTGGGTGTGGGGAGTGTGGTGGCGATGTCGGTGGTGGTGATCAGCGCGGTGGGGTCGCTGTCGTGTAGCAGGTAGGCCAGGCGTTCTTGGGGGTAGTCGGGGTCCAGGGGTACGTAGGCCGCGCCGGATTTGAGTACGGCGAGGATCGCGGTGATGGTCTGTGCGGAGCGGCGCAGTGCCAGGGCGATACGGCGTTCGGGTCCGGCACCGGCTTGCATCAGGAGTCGGGCCAGCTGGTTGGCCCGTTCGTTGACCTCGCGGTAGGTCCACCGCTGGTCTTCGCACACCACGGCCACTTGGTCTGGAGTCCGTACGACCCACTCCTCGAACAACCCCGACAACGACACCCTGTCCGGATCAGTGCATGCCGCAAGCGCTGTGTTCTCCACCATTCCACCCAGCCAATTCATCGGGGAGTCGCGTCACATAGAGAGACGCGTGAGGGTAGTTATCTGAATCCAGTGGTGATCTGAATCAGTGGTTATTTGAATCCAGCCCGGTTTTGAGTGTCCTTGCCCGCTAGTACCAGCGTCGCCGGACGGCATCTCATGAGCAAGTGAATGGCAGCTTGGTGCAGTGGCGCCCCCGCCGTCTTCGTCGGTCCATCCCGGTATGAGGCGCTGCCATCAACACAGAGAACGCCCAGCTCAGTAGTGCTGCGCCGATGCATGCCGAGAACCGGCGAGGGCACCAAGGTGCCACCTGTCCACATTGCCAGTTATCGCCGAGAAGAATGCCCATTTGAATGTTCCGACGTCTATTCAAGATCGTTGACGGGCTCGCCCGGCTCGGTTACGTTGAATTATTCGGACAGAGTGAATGCCCGCGTGTCCACCGCGCTCCTCGTTGCTCCTTCTTCTCCTTATCCATCTCCGTGCGATTTGCGTAGTGCATCAGTGCGAGCGGTCCGAACAGGGGGATTCCCATGGTCCGATCCCGGATCGAAGAGCTTCTGCCGCTGACCCCGTTGCAGGAAGGGTTGCTGTTCCACGCGGTCTATGACGATGGCGCGCCGGATGTGTACATGGTGCAGCTGGTCTTCGATCTCGACGGTCCGGTGGACGCTCAGCGCCTGCGGTCTGCGGCACAGGCGATCGCGGATCGCCATATGAGCCTGCGTGCGGGATTCATCACGCGCGGAGTGCCCCGGCCCGTACAGGCCATCGCACGGCGTGTGCGGGTGCCGTGGCGGGAGGAAGATCTGCGGGGTCTGGCGGAGGCCGAGGCACTGGATGTCTTCGAGCGTTGGCTGGCGGAGGACCGTGCCGACCGTTTCGATCTGGCTCGGCCGCCGTTGCTGCGGTTCGTGTTGTTCCGTCTCGGCGAGGACCGTTTCCGGTTGGTGATGACGAATCACCACATCCTGCTGGACGGCTGGTCCACTCAACTGCTGATGCGGGAGTTGGTCACCCTCTACCACCAGGATCCCGAGGCTCCCGGATCCACGCTGGCCCCCACTGTGCCCTGGCGTGAGTATCTCGCGTGGTATGGGGCGCGGGATCGGGGTGCGGCGGTTGCGGCGTGGTGTGGGGTGTTGGCTGGGGTGGAGGAGGCGTCGGTGTTGGGGCCGGTGGTTGCTGGTGGTGGTGGGGTGGTGCCGGGTGAGGTGTGGTGTGAGGTTGCGGAGGGTTTGACGGGGCGGTTGGTGGAG
>NZ_JBHYVB010000271.1:11190-12658 GCF_042750115.1 Streptomyces sp. NPDC059455 | reverse complement strand
GTTGTGGGGAGGGGCGGGTAGGGGAAAGCCCGCCGCAGGCGTCACCATCCGCCGGACACCCCGGAAAGAGCGCACGGCGCGCTCAGCGGCGCTCCGCCGCCCTTACCGTCGCCGCCGCCTTGCGCGCCGCCACCAGTACCGGGTCCCACACCGGTGAGAACGGCGGGGCGTAGCCCAGGTCCAGCGCCGTCATCCGCTCCACCGTCATCCCGGCGGTCAGCGCGACCGCCGCGACGTCGACTCGCTTGCCCGCGCCTTCGCGGCCGACGATCTGCGTGCCGAGCAGCCGTCCCGTGCGCCGCTCGGCGAGCATCTTCACCGTCATCGGCCGGGTCTCCGGGTAGTACCCGGCGCGGCTGGTCGCCTCGATCGTGACCGTCTCGAACTGCAGCCCCACGGCGGCCGCTTCGGCCTCCAGCAACCCGGTGCGGGCGATCTCCAGATCGCAGACCTTGCTGACCGCCGTGCCGACGACACCGGGGAAGGTCGCGTAGTCGCCGCCCACATTGGAGCCGATGACCTGCCCGTGCTTGTTGGCATGGGTGCCCAGTGGAATGTGCCGGGTGCGGCCGGACACCAGGTCGAGAACCTCGACACAGTCACCGCCCGCCCAGATGTTGTCATAACCGCGCACCCGCATGGCCTGATCGGTCAGCAGCCCGCCGTACTCGCCCACCGGAAGCCCCGCCTCCTGGGCGAGCCCGGTCTCCGGGGCCACCCCCAGGCCCAGGACCACCAGATCGGCGGGGTATTCGCTCATCTTGGTGGCCACCGCCCGCACCCGGCCGTCCTCGCCCGTGACCACCTCGGCGACCTCCGCGCCGGTCACGGTGTCGATCCCGAGCCCCGACATCGCGTCACGGACCAGCCGCCCCATGTCGGGGTCGAGCGTGGACATCGGCTGCTCACCGCGCTCCAGGACGGTCACCTGGGCGCCGCGCTGGATGAGCGCCTCGGCCATCTCCACCCCGATGTACCCGGCGCCGATCACCACCGCCCGCTCGACCGGGGCGGCCTCCAGGGACTCCAGCAGCGCCCGCCCGTCGTCCAGGGTCTGCACCCCGTGGACGCCGGGGGCGTCGATCCCGGGCATCGCGGGGCGGCGCGGCCGGGCGCCGGTCGCGATGACCAGGTCGTCGAAGCCGTACCACTGCTCGCCCGTACCGCGCGGATCGAGGTCCCGCGCCAGGACCCGCTGCCCGGCGAGGTCGATCTCGACGACCTCGGTGTGGGTCCGTACGTCGATCCCGCGGCCCCGGTGGGTCTCGGGCGTCCGGGCGACCAGTTCGTCCGGGCCGTTCACCAGCCCGCCGACCCAGTACGGGATGCCGCAGGCCGAGTACGAGGTGAACTGGCCGCGCTCGAAGGCGAGGATCTCCAGCTCGCCCCGGCTCTTGAGTCTGCGCGCCCGCGGGGGGGGGGGGGGCGCCCCCCCCCCCCCCCCCCCGACCCACCAAGACCCGGCCGC
>NZ_JBHYVB010000271.1:0-11180 GCF_042750115.1 Streptomyces sp. NPDC059455 | reverse complement strand
CGTGGTTGACGGGGGGGGTGGTGCGGGGGTGTATCCCCTGCGCCCCGGGGTTTTTGTGGGGGCGCCCCGGGGCGGGGGGGCCCGGCCCCGCGGGGCCGCCTCCGATGACCACCATGCGCCGTGCCGCCGTCATGTATGCCCCTCCGCCACTGGATGTCCGGCTATAGGGCATCACGTTAAGCGCGCGAGGTCTGCTCCCGGATCAGCATGTAGAGCACCGCGCTGACGAGCATCAGCGCGCCGTCGATGTAGACCGCGTTCGTCCAGCTGCCGTAGTGGTCGAAGAGGGTGCCGCTGAGCGCCGGGCTGATCACCGCGCCGATCTCCCCGACCAGGTTGAACAGCCCGAAGGCCGCGCCGCGTTCGGCCGCGTCCACCACATCGTTCAGCAGCGCGTGCGCCATCGGCTGGAGCGCGTTGAAGAACAGGCTGGAGACGAAGAGCAGGACGGACATCACCCAGAGGGAGGGCTTCTCATGGGTCTGCAGATACGCGGCGAACACCAGCACCAGCACCCCCTGGACCACGGTGAACGCGATCAGCAGCGGCCGCCGCCCCCACCCCCGGGCCTTCGCCCGGTCCGAGAGCATGCCCCCGGCCGGGAAGCCGAGGATGCCCGCGCCGGCGTTGAAGGTCGCCACCAGCGCGGCGTTCTGGAACGAGCTGTGGGCGGCGTCCGCGACGATCGACACCGACCAGAAGCTGAAGAACCACAGATTCCACATGACCGCGATGAAGGCGAAGCTGAGCAGCAGCACATTGCGGTTCCGCGATACCGCGCCCAGCCGGCTGCCGCGCCGGGCGAAGATCGCCCCGATGAGCACGAACGCCAGCACGCACTCGAGGATGGCCACGCCCCAGCTCGGCATCCCCGCCCCGTCGGCGATCAGATAGACCGCCATGACCGCGGCGCACAGCACCGCCGAGATCCCCAGCAGCCGCAGTGTGGAGCCGGTGGCCTTGAGCGGGCCGCCGATGCGGCGCATATAGACCGCCGTGGCCCAGCCGAACGCGAGCGTCGCGGCGCCCAGCACCAGGAACGGCATCCGCCAGGCGTCCTCCTCGCCGAACACCTCCCCGCCCCAGTCGATCAGATACGGCGCGCTGATGGTCGCGATCGTCAGCCCGATGGACAGCCCGGTGATGGCCACGCCCATGCCCAGACCGGCCTTCGCGGGCGGGGTGCGCTGGGCGATCAGCGAGCGGTCGTTGGAGTAGAAGACGCCCTCGCCGAGCCCGGTCAGCACCCGCAGCACCACGAAGGCGATCAGCCCGCTCATCAGGCCGCTGGCCAGCGTCGCGACCCCCGCCCACAGCAGCGAGACCGCGAGCATGGTGCGGTGCCCGAAGCGGTCGCCGAGATAACCGCCGGGGAACTGGGTGAGCATGTAGCCCGCGAAGAAGAGGCTGCCGATCAGACCGCCGAGCGCGTGCGGATGGCTGGCGGAGCCCAGCATGCCGTGGTCGTGTTCGATCAGCCAGGTGACGACCGGGCCGGTGATGGTGCGGTCGGCGTACGAGAAGAGCCAGCCGCCCATCAGCATGGCCCACAGGGTGTGATACGGCTGCCAGCCGCCGCGGGGCGCCTCCCGGCCCTGCGCGGTGGGCTCTGCGGTCACTTCGGGCATGTCTCCATGTCCCCTCTCGGGCCTGGGCGTGTCGGCTCGGCGGCTCGGTTGGTGCCACACAGAATGTGGCCGGACATCGGGCGCGGCAAGGCGCGTTCGCGGGTCTTTCACCGGCCGGAAGCCTCCGCGACGGGGTCTTGCCCCAGGGCGGCGGCGAGGGTACGGGAGATGCCGTGCGCGGCGACCCGTACGGCCGGGACCAGCCCCGGGGCCCGCCCCTCCGCGGCCGGCACCACCACCGACAGCGAGGCCACCACCTCCCCGCCCGGTCCGCGCACCGGGGCGGCGATGGACAGCCCGTCCATGGTGATCTGCCGGTCGCTGACCGCGATCCCGGTGCGCCGCACCTCGGCCAGGGCGGTCCGCAGCCGGTGCGGGTCCTGGATCGTCATCTCGGTGTAGCGGCGCAGCGGGCGGGCGCACACCCGCTCGTACAGCCGCGGCGGCCCGTACGCGAGCAGCACAAGACCGACGCCGGTCGCGTGCAGCGGCCAGCGGCTGCCGACCCGGGTGCGCACCTGGACCGCCGAGTGTCCGGAGATCAGCTCGACATAGACCACCTCCAGGCCGTCCCGCACGGCGAGTTGGACGTTCTCGTGGGTGGCCTCGTACAGGTCCTCCATGAACGGCAGGGCCGCCTCGCGCACCCCGACCCCGCGCGGCGAGAGCGTCGCCACCTCCCATAGCCGCAGCCCGATGTGGTACGCGCCGGTGGCGTCGCGCTCCAGGGCGCCCCAGCGGGTGAGCGCGGCGACCAGCCGGTGCGCGGTGGCCAGCGGCAGCCCGGCGCGCCGGGCGAGGGCGGTGAGGGACAGCGAGCGGTGCGAGGCGTCGAAGGCGTCGAGGACCGCCAGCATCCGGCCCGCGACCGAGCGGCCGCCGTCCCGGCCGCCGGTGGCGCGGGTGCCCGGTGGGCTGATGGGGGTGAGGGGGCCGGAGGCGGTCATGACAGCGGAAGGCCGACGTAGTTCTCGGCGAGCTCGGCGGAGGCGGTGGGGGAGGAGGCGATCCGCTCCAGCCGCGCGATCCGCTCCCGGTCCTCGAACGGGCTCTCGTCCGGGCGCCGGTGGAGCGTGTCCGTCATGAAGTACGAGAACCGCTCGGCCTGCCACACCCGGCGCAGACAGGTCCGCGAATAGCCGTCCAGCAGCTCGGACGAGCCGGTCTCCTGGTGCTGGATCAGCGCCCTGGCCAGCGTGATCACATCGGTGACGGCCAGATTGAGCCCCTTGGCGCCGGTCGGCGGCACGATGTGGGCCGCGTCGCCCGCCAGGAAGAGCCGGCCGTGGCGCATCGGCTCCTGCACGAAGCTGCGCATCGGGGTGACCGAGGTGGCGGTGATCGGGCCGCGCTCCAGCGTCCGGTCCCCGTCGAGCGCGAAGCGGGCCGACAGCTCGTCCCAGATCCGCTCATGGGACCAGTCGTCGGGGTCGGTGCCGTTGGGCACCTGGAGGTAGAGCCGGGAGACGTGGGGGGAGCGCATGCTGTGCAGGGCGAAGCCGCGCCGGTGGCGGGCGTAGATCAGCTCCTCGCAGGACGGCGCCACATCGGCCAGCACACCGAGCCAGGAGTAGGGGTAGGCGTGCTCGAACGCGCGCACCCGGTCGGCGGGGATCGTGCGCCGGGCGATGCCGTGGAAGCCGTCGCAGCCCGCCACATAGTCGCAGCTCAGGGTCTGTTCGCGGCCCTCGTGGCGGAAACGGATGACGGGCGCGGCGGAGTCCGGCTTCTCGATGGCCAGCGCCTCGGCCTCGAACAGCAGCGGGGGACCGCCCGGCTCCTCCAGCTGAAGCGCGATCAGATCCTTGACGATCTCGGTCTGGGCGTAGACCATCACCGACTTGCCGCCGGTGGCGGAGGGGAAGTCCACGCGGTGGCCGCGGCCCTCGAAGCGCAGCTCGATGCCCTGGTGCGGCAGCCCCTCGCGGTCCAGCCGCCCACCGGCGCCGCACTCCCGCAGCACATCCACGGTGCCCTGCTCCAGGATCCCGGCCCGCTGCCGCCGCTCGACATACGCCCGGTCCCGGCTCTCCAGCACCACGCAGTCGATCCCGGCGCGGTGCAGCAGCCGGGCGAGCAGCAGCCCGGCGGGCCCGCCGCCGATGATGCCGACGGTCGTGCGCATCACATCGTCCCCTTGCTGTGGTGGTCCATGTCGCTGTGGTGATCCATGCGGCCCGCTTCGCCTTCGCCACTTGTTCGCCGAGTGAAACTTCGTTCATAATCAGCTGGTGATGAGTTTCAGCCCGGTGCCACCACCTGTCAATGGCCCCGTCGGGCCTCTCGAGCGCGGCCTCGCCGTGCTGCGCGAGCTGACCCGGCTGGCCGCACACGAGGGACGGACCACCGTCCGGCCCGGCGATCTCGTGCGCGGCACGGGGCTCGCCCGGTCCGTGGTCGACCGCGTCGTGGGCACGCTCGAACAGCTCGGTTACGTCACGCTCGACGGCCGTGACATAGGCCCGGCGGTCCGGCTGATGGAGCTCGGCAACGCCTATCTGGCCGCGAGCGGACTGCCCGCCGCGCTCGGCCCGTTCGCCGAGCGGCTCGCGGACGGGCTCGACGAGTCGGTCTCGGTCGCCGTCCCCGACGGCGGCGGGGTGCGCTTCGTCGTCCAGGTCACCCGCCGCCGCACCATGTCCCTCGCCTTCCGGATCGGCGATCTGCTCCCCGCCGAACGCTGCTCGCCCGGCGCGCTCTTCGCCGCCGAGTGGTCCGGGGCCGACTGGGCCGCCTGGCGCGCCCGCCGCGCCGAGGACCCCCTGGACACCTCGTTCCCGGCCGTCCCGGCCCGCCACCGGCCCGCCTCCGGCGAGGACTTCGAGGCCCGGGTCAAGGAGGCAGCCCGGGACGGCTGGGCCATCGACGACCAGCTGATCGAACCGGGCCTGGTGGCGGTGTCCGTTCCGGTGCGGGACGCCTCGGGCCGCATCGTCTGCGCGGTCAACGTGGTCAGCCACACCAGCCGCCATGACGTCGACTCGCTGCGGGCGGCGGTGCTGGGGCCGCTGGGTGCGGAACTCCCGGCGATGGAGGCGGCTTTGACGGCACGTCGGCCCAGGCTGGCTGCTTTGGGTGTCTCGGCTGCTTCGGCTGCTTCGGCTGCCTCTGCTGCCTCTGCTGCTTCGGCTGTTTCGGTTGCCGGGGACTCCGGTACGGCCGTGGGCGAGGATCCCGCGCGGATGGCCAAGCGGGAGCTGGGAGCGGGCTATCTGCAGTCCCTCGCGCGCGGACTGGCCGTGCTGCGGGCCCTGGGCGGGGCGGCCCTTGGTGGGGCGGCCCCGGGCGCGGCGCAGGGCGTGGGCCAGGGCGAGGCCCGCGCGGTGGAGGACGCGGCGCGCGGCGCGTCCGGCGCCACCGGGGGCATGACGTACGGCCTCGTCGGCGCGGCGCCGGGCGGCGGCCGGGGTGGGGGAATGACGCTCAGCGCCGTCGCGGAGGCCACCGGGCTGGCGCGGGCCACCGCCAGACGCTCGCTGCTCACCCTGGTCGAGCTGGGGTACGCGGAGGCCGACGGCCGGGCCTTCCGGCCGCTGCCGCGGGTGCTGGAGCTCGGCTACGCCCCCCTGGCGGAGCTCGGCTTCACCGACATCGCCCAGCCGCATATGCGCGAACTGGTCCGCACCGTCCATGAGTCGGCGTCCCTGGCCGTCCTCGACGGCGGCGACATCCGCTACATCGCGCGCGTCCCCACCGTCCGCATCATGAGCGTCAACATCACCATCGGCACTCGTTTCCCCGCCTACGCGACCTCCATGGGCCGGGTGCTGCTCGCCGGCCTGGACGCCGACGCCCGCGCCGCCCATCTCGCCGGGGTGCGGCCGGAGCCGCTGACCCGGCACACCGTGACCGACGTGGCCGAGCTGGCGCGCGTCGTGGAGCGCGCGGGGGCCGAGGGATACGCCCTGGTCGACCAGGAGCTGGAGGAGGGGCTGCGGTCGCTCGCCGTGCCCGTGAGGGACGTGCGCGGACGCGTGGTGGCCGCGCTCAATGTGGCCACCCACGCCGGTCGCGGCACCGCCGAGAGCGCCCGCGGCGAGCTCCTCCCGGCGCTGCGCGCCACCGCGGCCCGTATTGAGGCCGACCTGGCCACGGCCTCGGCACATCACGCCCTGGGGGCGGGTGAGAGAGTGGGGGCATGAGAGCGGCGAACACCCCGGGGGCGGGGCGCACCGGCCATGTCGTGGTCATCGGCGGCGGAATCGCGGGGCTCGCGGCGGCCCACCGGCTGCTGGACGGCGGGGCGCGGGTGACGGTCCTGGAGGCGTCGGGGCGGCTCGGCGGCAAGCTGCGCTCGGGCGAGATCGAGGGCGTACCGGTCGACCTGGGCGCCGAGTCGAGGGGGGGCCGGCGGCCCGCGGGCGGGGGGGTGGGCGGGGGGCGGGGGCTGCGGGCCACGCGGGGCCCCATGTAGACGCCCCCCCCCCGCCCGGAGGCGGTCGAGCTGGCGCGCGCCGTGGGCCTCGGCGACCGACTGCAGCCGCCCGCGACCGCGACCGCCTCGCTCTGGACGCGTGGCGGGCTGCGCCCGATGCCCAAGGGGCATGTGATGGGCGTCCCCGGCGATCTGGAGCCGCTGGCCGCGTCCGGGGTGATCTCGGAGGAGGGGCTGGCCCGGATCGCGCGCGACCGCGAGCTGCCGCCCACGCCGGTGGGCGAGGACGTGGCGCTCGGCGGGTATCTGGCGGAGCGGCTCGGCCGCGAGGTCGTGGACCGGCTGGTCGAACCGCTGCTCGGCGGGGTGTACGCGGGCGATGTGTACCGCACCTCGATGCGCGCGTCGGTCCCCACCCTCTTCGAGGTGGCCCAGTCCGGCCGCCCGCTGACCGAGGGCGTCCGGGAGCTGGCCGAGCGATCCGCACGACGGCAGGACGGCCCCGTGTTCATGGGCATCGACGGCGGGATCGGGCGGTTGCCGCTCGCGGTCGCCGACGCCGTACGGGCCGCGGGCGGCGAGATCCGCACCGGGGCGCCCGTACGGGAGCTGCGGCGCACCGCCGACGGCTGGACCGTCGCCGTGGACGGTACGGGCGCCGTCGACGGCGTAGACGGCGCGGGCGGTACGGACGGCCCGCCGGTGGTGGCGGCCGATGCCGTGGTGCTGGCGGTCCCCGCGCCCGCCGCCGCCCGGCTGCTGGCCGCCGGGGCCCCGGCCGCCTCCGCCGAGCTGGCCACCGTGGACTACGCCTCGATGGCGCTGGTCACCATGGCCTTCCGGCGCACCGATGTGGCCTCGCTCGCCGAGGGCAGTGGCTTCCTGGTGCCGCCGGTCGACGGCCGGACGATCAAGGCGGCCACGTTCTCCAGCCGTAAGTGGGGCTGGCTGCGCGACGCCGGTCCCGATCTCTTCGTGCTGCGTACCTCGATCGGGCGGTTTGACGACGAGGTGGATCTGAAGCGTGACGACGCCGATCTGGTAAGGATGTCGCTCGCCGATCTCGGCGAGGCCGTCGGCCTGGCGGCGAAGCCCGTCGCGAGCCGGGTGGACCGCTGGGACGGCGGACTGCCCCAGTACCCGGTGGGCCATCTCGACCGGGTCGCCCGCATCCGCGCCGAGGTCGCCAGGGTGCCGGGGCTGGCGGTGTGCGGCGCCCTCTATGACGGGGTGGGCATCCCCGCGTGCGTCGGCAGCGCCCGTAAGGCGGCCGATGAGCTGCTGGGCGCCCTGGCGGGCCCCCTGGGGCCGGGCGCCGGAGCCGGAGAGCGAGAATAGGGCCATGACTGCTGCACCTGAGAAGACTCCCAACGCCGGTAAGAAGGCCAAGGACCTCAACGAGGTCATCCGCTACACCCTGTGGTCGGTGTTCCGGCTGCGCGATGTGCTGCCGGAGGACCGCACCGGCTACGCCGACGAGGTCGAGGAGCTCTTCTCCCAGCTCGCCGCCAAGGACGTCACCGTGCGCGGCACCTACGACGTGTCCGGGCTGCGCGCCGACGCGGACGTCATGATCTGGTGGCACTCGGAGACCTCCGACGCCCTCCAGGAGGCGTACAACCTCTTCCGCCGCACCCGGCTGGGGCGGCACCTGGAGCCGGTGTGGTCCAACATGGCGCTGCACCGCCCGGCGGAGTTCAACAAGTCCCACATCCCGGCGTTCCTCGCGGACGAGAACGCGCGCGAGTACGTGAGCGTGTACCCGTTCGTCCGCTCCTACGACTGGTACCTGCTGCCCGACGAGGACCGCCGCCGGATGCTCGCGGACCACGGCAAGATGGCCCGCGGCTACCCCGATGTGCGCGCCAACACGGTGGCGTCCTTCTCGCTCGGCGACTACGAGTGGATCCTGGCCTTCGAGGCGGACGAGCTGCACCGGATCGTCGACCTGATGCGCCATCTGCGGGGCTCCGAGGCGCGCCGGCACGTGCGCGAGGAGGTGCCGTTCTACACCGGGCGGCGCAGGGCGGTCTCCGAACTCGTCGCCGGTCTGGCCTGAGGCCCTTACGGCGGTCGGGACGGCCTTACCGCGGTCGGGACGGCCTTACGGCACGCGGGACGGCCTTACGGCGGTCGAGACAGCCTTTTACGGCATGCGTGCGGGACGGCCATACGGCATGCGGGACGGCCTTACGGTCGTCCCGTACTGGCCCTGGCGCCCTCTTACGGCGTGCCCGGGATCGCGGCCGGTTGCTTGCCCGACTCGGGCAGCGGGGCCGGTTCCGACAGCGGTGCGGGCTCCGGGCGCGGGGCGCAGAAGGCGGACCGGCCCGGGGTCCTCCCGGTCAGCAGATAGGTGTCCACATGGCGGTTGACGCAGTCGTTCGGCCCGCCCCACAGCCCGTGCGTCCCCGCCTTCCGCTCGGTCACCAGCGAGGAGCCGGGCAGCCGGTGCCACAGCTCCTTCGCCCCCGCGTACGGGGTGGCCGCGTCCCGCTCCGCTGACAGCAGCAGCACCGGCGGCAGCGTGACCCGCCCGGTCCGGCGGGGGCCCACGGCCTCCAGGTTCCCCACGTCGAGGGGGCGGCCGGGCTTCACCGGCCAGAAGGCGCACGGCAGGTTCATCGCCACGTTGTCCCAGGTCTCGAAGGGCGCGCGGCGGGCGAGGGCGGTGTTGTCGCGGTTCCAGGTGGCCCAGGCGCGCGGCCAGGGCGCGTCGTTGCACTCCACGGCGGTGTAGACGGCGTTGCCGTTCTCGTCGTCGGCCGCCTCCGCCGGATCGGGCGCGGCGAGCTCGATCAGCGGCTCGGGGTCACCGTGCAGATACGCGGCGAGCGCGCGGGCGGCCGGGTCCCAGTAGGCGTCGTTGTAGCCCGTCCTCAGGAACGCGCTCTGGAGCTGGGCGGTGCCGACGACCCCGCCCGCCGGTTTCCGCGCCAGCCGCCGCCGCGCCGTGTCGTACGAGGCGAGCACCCGGTCCGCGGTGGCGCCCAGGTGGTAGACGGCGTGGTGCCGGGCGACCCAGCGGCGCCAGTCCCGCCAGCGCCGCTCGAAGGCCAGCGACTGGTCGAGGTTGTCGCGGTACCAGATCCGGCCGGGAGCGGGGTTGACCACGCTGTCGAAGACCATCCGGCGCACCCGCCCCGGGAAGAGCGTGGCGTACACGGCCCCGTAGTACGTGCCGTACGAGGCGCCCACGAAGGTGAGCCGCCGCTGGCCCAGCGCGGCGCGCAGCACCTCCAGGTCGCGGGCGTTGTTCAGCGTCGTGTGGTGCGCGAGCGCGCGGCCCGAGCGGCGCACACAGCCCCGCACGTAGGCGCGCGCCCGCGCCACCAGCCGCCGTTTGAAGGCGGCCGTGGGGTGCGGCGGGGAACTGGTCGGCGCCTTGGCGTAGGCCGACGGCCGCTGGCAGGACAGCGGGGCGGAGCGGCCCACACCCCGTGGGGCGTAGCCGACGAAGTCGTAGGCGGCGGCCACCCGGCGGAAGGCGTCCTCGGCCGCGTACTCGGGGAACGCCATGCTGGAGGCGCCCGGTCCGCCGGGGTTGTAGATCAGCGCGCCCTGACGCCGCGCCTTCGGGCCGGTGGCCCGGATCCGGCTGACGGTGAGGGAGATGCGCTTGCCGCGGGGGCGGGCGTAGTCGAGCGGTACGGAGACCTTTCCGCAGGTGATGGGCGCGGCCAGCGCCTCGGCGCGGGGGCAGCGGTGAAAGGCGATACCGCGCCGCGCCGCGCGCCGGGCGGCGAACGCCACGCCACGGGCCGCGGCCGCGTCGCCGGGCGGGGCGGCGGCCGGGGCGGCCGAGGTGGGTGTGGCGGACCAGGTCGTCCAGGTGGGCGCGGCGGTGGGGACGGGGGCGGCGGAGGTGGCGGGGGCCGAACGGGTCGCGGAGGGCTCGCCCGCCGCACCGGCCGGGGGTGTGGCGGACCTGCTGGACGCGGCGGGCGTTGCGGGATTCGTGGCGGTGGCGGTGGCGGGGGCGGTGGGCGCGGCGAGCGGACGGCCGGTGGCGGGGGTCGCGAGCAGCGCGCTCATGGCCAGCGACAGGGACAGCGACCCGAGGATGCCGTACAGCGCTGCTGCTCTCACTGGCCATCCCTTCGTCCGTCGCGCGATGAAAGGGATATTTGGCGCGCCGGATGACCATGTAAAGCACCGGGCCGCGGTGTCGGGGTCAATGACCCCAATGCGTCTTCAGGGCCGCGCGCAGCGCCGGGTCGGGGAGGGCGGCGGTGCCGTGCACGGCGAGCGCGGTGAGCAGGTCGCCGTCATCGTCACCGCCATCCGCGTCGCCGCCGGAGCGCTGGGCGAGGGCCCGCCGCGGGGGCACGTCGATCCGGCCCAGCAGCCGCTGACCGGCGGGGGAGGCCCACCGCGAGTACGGATGCGCCTCGACCCGCGCGATCAGCAGAGAGCTCACCGTCAGCAGCAGCGGCAGCACGAACCACGCGGCCACCGGACCGCGCCCCGCCGCGGGCGGCACCAGCAGCAGTGCGGCGGCCGCCGTCACCAGCACCAGCGCGCAGGTCGCCCGCACATGCCGCACCGCGACCGCCACATTCGTACGGGCCGAGGCGGGCACCGCGAGCCCCGCCGCCACCAGCCGGTCGCCCAGCGCCCGCACCGGGGCGGCCGTGGCGAGCGCGGCCCGCACCGGCCGCACCGGGGCCTGCCCCTCCGGCCCTATCGCGCCGATCACGGCCCGCTCCAGGGCGTCCCGCCCGTCCGGGTCCACCACGGTGACCCAGCCGGTGTGCGCGAGCAGCAGCCGCCGCTCCCGGTACATCGTGACGAGCGCCAGATCCCCCACCCGCCGTGGCCCGCCGGACAGGAACGCCGCCTCGTACAGGCCCAGCCCTTTCCCGTCCGCCCCCGGATCGGGCTCCATCGGCTGAGCGGCGGCCACCGCCGCCAGGCACAGCCGCGTGCAACTGACGACTGCCGCGCCCCATGCGACGAGCAGGAAGAGGACCCACAACATGGCCGAGTTCTACTCGACCGGGCCACTACCGCGCCACGGTTTTCACGATATGAACGACTCGCACGCATGCGGCGCGCGCGCCGCGCAGACCCCCGACGGGTGTCCGACGGATCGTGACGCCTGCGGCGGGCTGCTCCCCTCCCCGCCCCTCCCAGAAACCCGGGCTGCGCCCCGCCCCCCCGCGCGGGGGCCCCCG
>NZ_JBHYVB010000270.1:0-12734 GCF_042750115.1 Streptomyces sp. NPDC059455 | reverse complement strand
CTCGTCCAAGCCCCCGACCAGCTGACATCCGCGGCACCCCAGGGGGTGGGGAATTCCCCCGACAAACCCCCTGGGGAATTACGCCGTCGTCGACAAGCATTACGGCAGCTGGTCCTGCGCCTCGCGCGGGAGAACCCCGGGTGGGGGTACCGCCGGATCCACGACGAACTGCTCAACCTGGGACACAAGATCGGCGCATCGACCGTCTGGGAGATCCTGAAGAACGCCGGGATCGACCCAGCGCCCCAGCGAACGGACCATTCCTGGCCCTGCCCTTGCCGAAAATATCATCCGCCCTGGTGGGAGGCGGTGCGCGCGGTGTACCTGAGGTCGACCGGCGAAGTCGCCCGAACGGGCGTCTCGCGAGGTTGGCGTTCACCGCGGCAAGATGATCGACCGTGCTGCTGCGACTGGCCTACCTGGGCGTGACGAATGCGTTCGCCATGCTGCACGGCGAACTGCTCGTCCTGGGCGTGAAGGTGGCCGCTTCCACCGTCTGGGAGATCTTGCAAGAGGCCGGCATCGGTCCAGCACCCGAGCGGGCCTCCAGCACCTGGACGAACTTCCTGCGCTCCCAGGCCGACGCCCTGCTGGCCTGCGACTTCTTCGAAACGGTCACCCTATCCGGGGCACGAATGCACGTCTTCGCTGTCATCGAGCACGCAAGCCGACGGATCCGGATCCTCGGTGCCACCACCCACCCGACCTCTGCGTGGGAGGCACAGGCCGCGAAGAACCTCGCCATGGATCTTGAGGACGTAGGCTGCAGAGCGCGTTACATGATCGCGGACAGGGACGGGAAGTTCCCCGGCCTGCTCGATGCCATTCTGGCGGATGCGGGGATCGAGCTCGTGCTCAGCGGTGTTCAGATGCCGAGGATGAACTCGCTCATGGAACGGTGGGTGCAGACCTGCCGACGGGAACTCCTGGACCGCACCCTGATCTGGAACCACCGACACTTGCTCCACGTCCTGCGCGAGTTCGAGCAGTTCTACAACGCACACCGGCCGCACCAGGGCATCGGGAACGCCAGACCGCTGCACGCCTTACCGACGCCGATCGACGATCCTGAGCAGATCAGCCGTCTCGACATACGACGACACGATCGACTCGGCGGGATCCTCCACGAGTACCAACATGCCGCATGACCTGCACGGATGACATTCTCGGCAAGGGCAATCTCCGTCGGCACCGCCCACGCCTACCGGGTCGGCGACGGCCGGGCCGACTTCTCCCACAAGCACCGCCGACACGGAGTAAACGTGCAGATGGTGACCGACCCGGTCGGCGGCTGCTGTGGATCTTGCCGACTAGGCCCGGCCACGCGCACGATCTCGCTACGGCCCGCGCCACCGGATCATCCGGATCTGCGAACGCCAGGGCGTTCCCATCCTCGCCGACCGCGCCTACATGGGAGCTGGCCCGTGGGTGACGACACCCCTCAGACGCCCGCCGGGCCGTGACCTCACCCCGACCCAGCAAACCGTCGACCAAGCGCTGTCCACAGCACGGGCACCGGTCGAGCGCGGCGTCGCGCGGCTGAAGTCGTGGCGGATCTTCCGCAGGTCCCGGTGCAGTCCGAATCGAATTTCGTCAATCTCCGCGGCCGTGCTCACTCTGGAGCGGCAATGCTGAAAGAGCTCATTGACTCAGCCGCCGCTCTTGCGCCGGAACGACCGCTGGCTCGCAGCCGGGCCGTTCGCCCTACGGACCTTCGACGCCTCGACGTTCGCAGCGAGGTCAGCGGCGTCCGCCTGCACACTGCGCTTGCGCGCCAGGGCCTCCCGGAACTTGCGTTTCAGGTCGTAGTGGCCGTCGCTGTCGGGCACCAGAGCGGACGTCTCGGGGTCAGTCGGCTCCGAACCTTCTTCGGATACAGACTCTGCGGTCATGGCGACCTCCTGGGTTCGGGCAGTGGGAAGCACAGCTTGTCATGCCGAGCACACCACGAGGGCGTTCATCTCGTAGGTGTATGCACCGGAGGGTTTCGGGCCGGGCTGGAGGTTCTCCGTTCCGGGGCGGAAGTTTTCGACTATCAGGGCGACGGCTCTCAGCCGCCGCGACGCACCAGGGCCGCCTTGCGGGCTTCGGCGAGCTTGCGGGCCTCGCCAGCCTTTCGGGACTTGCCGCCGGCGCCGCGGGAGGTGTCCTTGCTGGTGCCCAGGCCGCGGAAGGGAGCGTTGGTGTTCTTGGGCCGGGGCGCGGCCGGCCCGCCATCGAGCGGGGTGCCGGAGGGGGCCTTGGCCCCGGTGATCCGGCTCAGCTCCGCCTCGCCCGAGCGTACCTTGGTGATGGTCGGCTCGATGCCGGCCTCTGCCATCAGTCGGCTCATCTCGCGGCGCTGGCCCGCCAGCACCAACGTGACGACGCTGCCGGACTCACCGGCCCGGGCGGTACGGCCCGCGCGGTGCACGTAGTCCTTGGGGTCGGTGGGCGGGTCGACGTTGACCACGAGATCGAGGTCGTCGACGTGCAGGCCACGGGCCGCGACATTGGTCGCCACCAGGACGGTGATCCGGCCGTTCTTGAACTGCGCCAGGGCCCGTGTGCGCTGCGGCTGGGACTTGCCGCTGTGCAGGGCCGCGGCGTGCACTCCGCTGGCTCGCAGATGCCGGGTGAGCTGGTCAACCGCGTGCTTGGTGTCCAGGAACAGCAGTACGCGGCCGTCGCGGGCGGCGATCTCCGTGGTGACGGCGTACCGGTCGGGGCCGTGGACGACCAGAACATGGTGGTCCATCGTCGTGACTGCGCCCGCGGACGTGTCGACCGAGTGGACGACGGGATCGTGGAGGTAGCGGCGGACCAGGTGGTCGACGTCGCGGCCCAGAGTGGCCGAGAACAGCAACCGCTGACCGTCGGGGTATACCTGGTCGAGCACCTCGGTCACCTGCGGCAGGAAGCCCATGTCGCACATCTGGTCGGCCTCGTCGAGGACAGTGATCCCTACCCGTCCCAGGCGGCAGGCCCTGCGCTCGATGAGGTCGTGCAGACGGCCGGGGGTGGCGACGACCACCTCGGCTCCATCGCGCAGCGCAGCGGCCTGCCGGCCGATCGACATGCCGCCGACGACCGTGGCCATCCGCAGCCGCAGTGCCTCCGCGTACGGCGCAAGCGCCTCGGTGACCTGTTGGGCCAGCTCCCGGGTAGGCACCAGGATCAGAGCCAGGGGCTGCTTCGGTTCCGCGCGCCGCCCAGCCATCCGTGCGAGCAGCGGTAGGCCGAAAGCGAGCGTCTTGCCCGATCCGGTGCGCCCGCGCCCCAGGACATCGCGTCCCGCGAGGGCGTTGGGCAGCGTTGCTGCTTGGATCGGGAAGGGCTCGCGCACACCGAGTTCGCTGAGCGTTCGCAGCACCTCGGCTGGTAGCTCCAGGCTGGCGAAGGAAGCGACCGGAGGCACCGTTGGCGCAGTGGCCATGAGCGGGGCGGGATCGCTGCGCGAGGTGCCGGGGAGGTCAGGGTGATTCATGGAGAGCCTTCCGCATGCGAACGTACCGAGGAAGGCCCGGTAGGAATGAGCAGTCGACGAACAAAAGGAACCGGACAGGCAGGATCGCCAACTGTCACGAGCACACAAAAATACAAGGCTAACACGAAGTGACAGCCCCGCGTCCCGAGATCGCGTCCCGAGATCGCGTCCCGGCAGTCCCGGCCTCAGTCAGCCGTCTGCCCGCTGCTTCCCCCGCTTCGCCCACGCCGAAGCCTCTGGATGCACGGCTGCAGCGTGACGTGCACGAACGAGGCATTCAGCAAGGGCGCCACAGCCCTTAGCCGTGCCGGTGGCGAAGAACGGCCAACTGCCACCCGGGAGTTGTGCGGTGGTGCGGGCGCGCCCGCTCCACCGATGACGCACCCGTGACGCCGCGAAGGCACGGCTGCGACGGCACAGGTGCGACCCTGCGGCCACCATGCCTGTGCACATAAAGGTCCGCACGCCGCGCCCGACGACACCGGAGGTGTCCCCGGTGCGCGATCCACGCATGCGGAGCGGGGCGGAAGTATCGGACCCTGCGTGGGCCGACCGCGCGTACGTCGAGCTCGGCCATGGAACCCGGCCCTGTGCCGCTCGAAAAGTCATCGCTGCTGATCAGGCGGCATAGCGGTACTCGTTGATGAGACCGCCGAGGATCCGGGTACGCAGGACCTTGTGAGTGTTGAGGTCCTGCGCCACGGCAGGTTGTGCAGAGGCGTCGGGTGGTAACTGATGGCGCGCTTGGTGGGGCCGGTGTTCGTTGTAGTGCCGCTCGTAGGCCGCGACGACGTTGCGGGCGTGGGACGTTCATGATGAGGACGTGGTCGAGGGCTTCGCGTCGGATGCTGCCGATAATGCGTTCGCAGTGCGCGTTCATACGGGGAGCCCCGTGGCGCACTGTTGAGAATCTCCATCTCTTCGGCCCGAAAGACTGCGTCGAACGCCTCGCCGTACTTGCCATCGCGGTCGCGCAGCAAGAAGCGCAGGAACTCGATGTGTACGCCCACGGGCCCACTCAACCACCGTACGGCAATAAAGACACCCTTCAAGTGGGTAATCGAGCAGTGGTGACTCCCTGGCTCATGCGACGCGGGGCGACGGCTCGGACAGGGCGGCGCCAGGATGGAACGTGGCGGGGTTAGCCCCGCAAAAGCGACCTGACCAGGTCATTTACCGCCGACCCGCACTCCTGGCCGCCAGATTGTCGCGGCAGAGGCACAGGACGGGATCGCGGCTCACCCGGCGGGGCACACCGCACTGCGCCATCAGCCCCCTCATTCACGTGTCCTGACCTGCGAGTATTCGCGAGCGAGATTGGACGGCCCGCCTGTCACTGATACGAGTAGGATCCGCAATCCTTGAAGGCACTGTGCCCGGAAGGTTGTGCCCGCCCGCGACCGCGGCGAAAATCGCCGCCGCTCTGGACCGGCTCCCTTAGGTGGTCCCGCCGTGGTCCGCGCCGGCGCCGTGCCGTGCGCCGCCCCGGTTCGTTGGGCAGTGCGTGACGATGCCCGCACTTGCCGAGGCGCTGCGCCGCGACGCGGCTGTGCTGCTGAAGGCGTACCAGGCCGGAACGTGGGTCCCCGCGCCGGAGGAACGCCAGTTCGCCGAGGACCTGGCGCAAGGCGCGTGGGACTCGCTGTCCTTCCGTACGGCGCTGCGGGAGGTGCCAGCCGCGTACGGTCCGGCCGCCTGCTCGACGTCTTCGCCCGGCCTCCGAGGCCTTCGATCAGGCGCACGCGGATGTCGGCGAGGACACGGTGCCGCAGCCGCGCGCGCTCATCGACGCGCTCACTGCTCACCCCTGAACCGGTCCCGGCTGCACGAGAAGCACCACCACCGGCTGCGCCCCAGCCGAGATCCTGGCCGGGACGCTCCCCCAAGGTTGCTCTACGGCTCTGGCTTCGAATCATGCCGCGGAGGCCGGTGCGAGCGGCTGGGAGGGGGAATGGTCCGGGACCATCACTCCGTCTGAAGGACGCGGCCCCGAACCCGCCGTACGATCATCAACGTGACAGTCGCTCGTCGTGCGCTCGGGCCCGGTCCCCAGGCACCGATCCCGGAACCCGCTACGACCTCCCCGCACCGGAAGGGTGCTGCTGAGGCCGACCTGGATGCCGAACTGCCAGCAATCCGGCTGCCGGACCTGGGCGACCTCCGCAACCGCGGCGTATTGGGGAGGGTTGAACAGTGAGCACCTCTCGCCGTCCTCTGGGCACCGGTCCCCGGCCCGACGAGCCGGAGCCGTCGGCAATCGACCGCCCCGAGCGCGCCCGCATGGCTGCGGAGCGGGCCACCGCGGAGCCGCCCGCTCCGTCCGACGAGGAACAGCTCCCGGCACAGCTGCCGGGGCGCCGTCGGCTGGGCACCGGACCAGAGCCGGACCAGTCCGCTCCGGGTGGAACGCAATGACGACGACGTGCAGGGGCCGGGCCCGGCGCGGCGGCCACGAGGCCGCAGGAGAGATGGTTCATGCCCACATGGAAGTCCACGGCAGCGCTCGGGGAGGGCGTCGGGAGAAAAGACCACGCGATCGGTCGGAAACAGCGCGTGGTCCTGGAAGAGCTGGGATGCGAGAACACGGTGGTGCCTGCCGCTGTGCACCGCCGTTGGGGCTGGTCGCCGATGAGTCCGCTCTGGACCATCCAAGTGAGGCCCACACGCCGCGCCAACGTGCGGGCCACGCCGGTGCGGACGGTGCCCGATCGGTCTCGCTCCAGGTGGTGCGTCAGGGCTTCGCGCACCAACCCCGTTCGTGTGCGTGCCCCGCGGGTGCAATGCGGTCGTAGCGTCGGCTCGGCAACCTCTACGCGGACGTCGTCTCTCCGGAGAGCTGGCCCGGGACAGCGGCCAGGGCCGTCCCCTCGGGCGGCCCGGGGATCGGATCGCCGGGCGCAGGCGGGCGGGGTGTGAAGGTGCTGCCCCGGCCCTGTGTCAGGACTCCCGTGAGTTCCTCCTGCTCCGCGCATCTTCTGCTGGCCTGCGGCGCTGGTGAGCGGGGGTTCACTCGATCGCGTGGAGAGTTCGACGTTCCGTCGCGATCCCCGATACTCTGCCGCTATCCATGATGCATGGTCGTGACCTGTGAGCTGAGGCGTCGATGACGCTCGCGGTCGTCCGGTCGATCGGTGCACCGCGGCGGCTGGAGACAGCGCGGGAGTACGAGGACTTCGAGCAGGAGTTGGTCGACCAGTTCCTGCTGGCCGGGCTCGGTGCCGGACTCTCGGACAGCTCGATCGAGGACGGCCGTCGGGCGGTCTCTGCTGCCGGCCACGGCCGCGCCCGCCAAGCCGCTGGTGGACCATCACACGATCCTCTACCCGGGCCAGGCCATGCCGACCACGGAGGACGGCCCGCAGTACACCCGACGCGACTACGAGGTGTCCGACGAGACCGCCCGCCGCCTCGAGACGGAGTCGGCGCCGCACAACACCGACCGGAACTACCGCAACCAGCGGAAGCTGTTCCAGGAGTGGTGCGAGGGCATGGGTCGAGTGGCGCGGCCGTGCACCACGGCGACGTACGTGGAGTACTGCGCGCACCTGATCGCGCGGGAGATGCGGCCGAACACGATCAGCACCTACCTGTCGGCTGTCCGGACGTGGATGCCCGACGACAAGAAGCCCGGCACCAGCCTGGCCCGGGCGATGCTGCGCGAGTACCGGAAGCGCTGGAGCAAGCGCAACCGCGTGAGGAAGGCACCGGCGATCACGGCCGCCATGGCCCGGGCGATGGCCGACACCTGCGACCTGCGCCCCCGATCGGGCTGCGGGACCGCTTCGTGATCCTCGTCGGCCGCAAGGCCCTCAACCGGCGCAGCGAGCTGGCGCACCCGACGGTGGAGGACCTGCTCGTCGAGGACGGCGGCGTTGCCGAGTGGGTCGCCTACTCCAAGACCGACCAGGACGCCCAGGGCGAGGAGACCTGGGTGCCGGCCGACGCCGACGACCCGCGGTACGACCCGGTGGAGGCCACCCGGGACTGGTTGAACTGCCTGCACCGGTTCGGTATCGACGAGGGGCCGGTGCTGCGCGCCCTCACGGTGGCGGGCACGTTGCAGTCGCGGGCCAGCGCGACCGTGTCCGGCGACTTCGTCACCGGTGACGCGGTCAACGACTGGATCCGCGGCCGCGCGTACGCTGCCGACCTGCCGAACTGGCAGGACATCACCGCGCACGGGCTGCGACGCGGCGGCGCCCAGGAGATCGCGGACGCTGGCGGCGACCCGACCAAGCAGGGCCGGTGGAAAGAGGGCTCGTCCACGGTGAAGGAGGAGTACCTGGACCGCGCGCAGAGCAGGGCCGAGAACCCCTGGCACAAGGTGGCGGACAAGCAACGCTCCGCGGCGCAGCGGTGAGGCCCCCGAGTCTCGGCCCGGCTGCCCCTGCGGCAGAGCGCTTCCACGGCACGATGACGTTCCGGGAAGGCGGCCCGGCAGTCGAGGGCATCGGGACCGCGAGGTGGCGCTATGCCGTCGGGCGTGACCAGGGGGGCCAGGAAGGCGGCGATCAGCTCGACGGGCACCTCACCGGTGAAGGTCGCTGTCCAGTTGCGCGGTTTGGCCGGCACCGCCATCAGCTCCCTCCCGGGGGGTGACCGTGTTCATGGCTGGCGCGCGGGGACCGTCGGTGCAGGTGCGCCGGATCGGCGGTGCCTGGCAGGACGGAGAGCCGGGGCTGCTGATCCTGCCGGGCGAGGTCGTGGAGTACGACGGCGACATGATGTGGATCGTGGCCCGCCCGGCAGCGTCGGCCCGGCCCGCTCCGTATGTGCGACATCCCGAGAGTTCTCCTGAGCCGCGCTGAGAGCCGAGGCCCGTGGCCAGGTGGCGTGTAGCTCTGCGCACGTTTGAGGCTGTGATCGTCTCCAGCGGAAACGCCCCGCATACCGGGCCGGTCCGTGAAGCTAAGGCCATGCCTGACGATCAGCAGCCCGACTACTTCGACGCCCTGGCCCGACGGATCGGCCAGCAGATAGCCTCCGGCCCCGCCTTCGACGAATTCCGGAGACACCTGGCCAGCAGTCTCACCTCTTCGCGAGCCCGCTGGCAGGAGTACGTCGCCCAGGTCCTCACCTCGACCCTGAACGCCCGCAGGGACCGCGGCCAGGACCCAACTACCGCCTTCACCGCCGAGTTGCAGCGCCATATCCAGGACTTCGACGCGTACTTCACCGTTGGCACTTCATGGACAGAGGTGCTCCAGGCGCTGCCCGAGACCGAGCTCGTCGCCTACGACGTCCACCGGCTCGCCTCGCAGGCCGTACAGCAGACCACCAGCCGCCTGGACACGGAGGAAGCCACCGCCGACGGAATCCCGGACGAACTCCTTACCGCTATCGCGGACTGAGCACAAGGACGACCACCGCAAGGACGAGAAAAAGCTGGTGTGGGTCGTGAAGATCGAGTGCGACCACAGCCTCAAGGAGGTCCGGATCGACTCCGACACCGGCTGCGTGCTGAGCACGAACCCGGTGGCGGATGATGACCACGGCGACCACGGCAAGCACGAGGACAACAACTCCCACGGCCGTTCGTAACGCCCCCCACACCCAACCCCTGTGCTCACGCGCGCCCCTGGCACCGGCCAGGCGCGTGCGACGAGCACGGGGGAAGGGTCCGGGCCCCGGCCGGCGGTGAACGAAACCCGTCGGACAACTTCGGGCAATAACGAACATTAAGGTCTGGACAGCCCATTTGGCTGCTATAACTTCCTCCCTGGGTGGGCGCTACGGGGGAGGGCAACCCCATGGCCGGTACGCACGGCATCCATGTCCACGGCGATGTCGAGGGCAGCCAGGTCGTCGTCGGCGACCATAACGTCGTCATCAACGCCGCGCTGGGCTCGTCCGTCAGCGTACGGAGCGAGGGCCCGCCGCCCACGCGGCGGCGCACCCGTCCCGCGGGCCGCGCACTGCCCGACCGCGCGCCCCAGCTACTGGGGCGTGATCGTGAGCTGGCCGCACTGGAGCGGTGGCTGGGGCAGGGCTACCCAGTGCAGGTCTACGGCCCACCCGGGACCGGGAAGTCCGTACTACTGCGCCGTTACGCCGCGGACGCCGCGACGAGCGGCCGAGACGTGGTGTATCTCCCGGCGGCGGGTGTGCCGGCCGAGGACCTCGTCCAGGAGCTCTTCCACGCCTGCTACGAGGCGGAGGACTACAAGCCGGAGCCGGCCAGGGTGCGCCGCCTGATGGGCTCGGTGCGGGCGCTGCTCGTCATCGACGACTTCCAGGGCTCGACCGCCGAGCTGGCCGAGCTGATGGACGCCGCGCCCGGATGCGATGTGCTGCTGGCCACCGCCGAGCGCCACACCTGGGACGAGGGGCGGGCGCTTCGCCTTGAGGGCCTCCAGGAGGAGCCCGCGCTCGCGCTGTTCGGGGAAGAGTTACGGCGGCCACTGCGCGACGAGGAGTACGAGGCGGCCAGACGGCTGGTCACGGCGGTCCGGGGCCATCCGCTGACGCTGGTGCAGGCGGCGGCGGACACGACCTTCGAGGTGGACGAGGACGCGCGGGTGACGGGGCTCGCGAACGGGCTCAGCGACGCCGCGTCCGTACTCCTGCGTCTGCTGGACGCGCTGTCCCCGCTGCCGCTGTCCGCGAAGCTGCTGCCGATCCTGGCGGGCGGCGTGGACAAGGCCGCGATCACGGAGCTGACCTCGCTGGCCCTCATCGGCTCCTCCGGCACGGGCTACCGCACCACCGGCCGCGTCGCCCACCTGGTCGCCGAGCGCACCGGCCCGGCCCGGGACGCGGCGAAGCTGGCGCCCGCCCTGACAGCCTGGGCGGCCGCGACAACGGCCACCCGTCATGACATCGCCACCGAGGCCCCCGTCGTCTGCCACGTCCTCGCGGCTGCGGCACGCGCCCGCGACCATGCGGCCGTCTGCGCCCTGGCCCGTACGACGGCCCCCGCCCTGGCCCGCTCCCTGCGCTGGGGCGCCTGGCACCAGGTCCTCGACCTGGGCGCGGCCGCGGCCCGCGCACTGGGCTCGGCCGCGGACGAGGCGTACTTCCGCCAGGAGGAGGAGGTGCGCAAGCGGGCGCTGGGCGTGGTGGCTCTGGCGACGGCCGGCGGGGCGCTGGCCGCCGGGGGAGTGATCGGCCATATAGCGGGCACCGCGGGCCACGGCGGCGCGGCGGCCGGGAAGACGGGGTTCGCCGCTGCCGCCTCCAATCCGGCGGCGATCACCGCGGCGGTAGCCGCCTTGGTGGTCGGCGGGGTCTTCGCCGGGCTCGCCACCGCGGGCGACGGTCAGCCGCGGGCGAGGCCGACCCCCAGCGGGCAGGTCACCTCCCTGGCCGCGACCGGCACCCGGCCCCCGGACCCGATCTCCACCGCGCCCCGGACCCCCACCCGGCCCCCGTCGCCGAGCCGTACGTCCCCCGGCCCCCCGACCAAGGCCACGGCACCCCCGTCGCCCACCCGGATCACCTCATCGCCGCCCACGGACCCCGGCCAGGGCCCCGTCAGCTGTCCGCTCGCAGGGGGCACTCTCACCTTGGGCGCGCCCGCAGGCGGCGAAGCCACAGACGACTACGCATGGCAGGCCTTCAAGGAGTGCGACGACGAGCGGACCCTGACCGTCGACAAGACTGATCCCGACCACGCCGCCTTCGGTGTGACTCCCACCTCCTGCCCCAAGACGGCCCATCCCGGTCAGTACATCCCGGCCTCGGGCCCTTGTGTGTACACCGTCCGCTTCCATCCCCCTCAGTCGGCTGAGCCGGGTACCCAGTACCAAGCACACGTCATCATGCGCGACGACTGGGGCAGGCTGTCCATGAAGGTGAGCGTGTACGGCACGGTGTCCGCCGCTTCCACGGCGGGCCCATCGAGCACAGCGCCAACTCCTTAGTAAACCCCGGCAAGAGCGCTACGATCGGCGCCCATCACAGGATCACATCGGGGTAGGTGCCGTGCGGTTGAGCGTCCGAGTCACGACCGCCGAGGGCTGCCCCGGCGTACACGACCTCTACCGCTGGCTGACCGAGGACCCCGACGTGGCGGGTGCAGCCGAGGTGGCACTGGTGAACGAGGACGACGGCGCGGAGGCCCTGGGAAGCCTGGAGGTCATCTCCATCGTCGTCTCGAACCTCACGCGAGACCGCGAAGGAACTCCTCGAGGACGCCGGCGGCGCCGTTCTCGTCGCAGGCCCGGTCGTCACCGGAGCCGCCTACGTCTGGAACAAGATCCAGCCCAACCCGAACCCTGAGGGTGAAGATTGTGGGTGCCGGAAAGTATGTCCACGCTAGTCAGGCTGCATGTCGGTACTCGTGGAGGGTTCCGCGGAGTGGGTCGCGTCGGCGTACGTCCCGTTGGACGATCCGGTCCGGATCGTTGATCGGCGTGGGCCGTGATCCCAGAGGTGAGCCCTGGCCGAGAGCGCGGTGCGGGCGATGGGTGTTGTAATGAATCTCGAACTCGCGTAGCACGTTGATGAGATGGCGCTGGTTCCAGATCAGCGTCCGGTCGAGGAGTTCGCGTCGGCAGGTCGCTACCCAGCGTTCCATCACCGCGTTCATCCGCGGCATCATTACGCCGGTGAGCACGGTCTGGATCCCGGCGTCGGCGAGGATAGCGTCGAACACCTGCGGGTACTTCCCTGTGCCGCTCGAAAAGTCATCGCCATAGCTGAGCAGGGTGTGGACGGCCCGCTGGGATCATGCCCCACGTGTTCCTTTCCTTGCTGTACAAGGTGACCCGGAAGCTGCTGACGGTTCCAGCAGTGCTCCTCCGTCGCGAGACGGCGAAGGACGCGGAACTTCTGGTGCTGCGGCACGAGAACGCGGTCCTGCACCGCCAGTTGACCGGGCCGGCGCGCTATGAGCCCGCCGACCGGTTCTGGTTCGCAGCCCTGTCCGGGCTGATACCCCGACGCCACTGGGCCTTGACCCTTGATCCTGGACACACGAGACACTGGATCCTGAGGATCTGAGAACGGACATCTCGTGGTCATGAAGAACTATCCGCCGCAGTTCAAGGCGGACGCGGTCGCGCTGTACCAGTCGCGGCCCGAGGCGACGATCCGACAGGTCGCCGCCGATCTGGGGATCAATCCCGAGACTCTGCGGAACTGGGTCCGGGCAGCCGGCGCGAGCCGGCCTCGGGGACGCCGGGCGGAGGTGCCGACCGAGCCACCGACGCCGTTGGAGGAGGAGAACGCAGCCCTGCGCAAGAAGGTCCGTGAGCTGGAGGAGGAACGCGAGATCCTGCGCAAGGCGGCGAAGTATTTCGCCGGAGAGACGCGCTGGTGAACCGCT
>NZ_JBHYVB010000269.1:0-12790 GCF_042750115.1 Streptomyces sp. NPDC059455 | reverse complement strand
GTCGACGGCCCGTCGCCGTGCGCCTCGGAACTTCCTGTACAGTTGTCCAGGAAGTGCTGAGGCGTCGGCGTCGGTGTCGGCGTCGGCGTCGGTCTTAACGTGCGAAAAGGGTGGGCTCGCGGTGCAGGTTCTGGCGGAAGTTCTGGTCGGTGCGGTCGCGGTCCTGCACGCGTACATCATGGTGCTGGAGATGGTCTTCTGGCAGCGGCCGCGCGGCCGGGCGGTCTTCGCCATGGACGAGGAGACGGCCCGCATCACCGCGCCGCTCGCCGCCAACCAGGGTCTGTACAACGGCTTCCTGGCGGCCGGACTGATATGGGGCCTGGTCGCGGCCGACCCGGTGGGCTTCCAGACGCAGGTCTTCTTCCTCATCTGCGTCGTGGTCGCCGGTGCCTACGGGGCGGCCAGCACGTCCAACCGAAAGATCCTGTTCTCCCAGCTCGCCCCGGGCGCGGTCGCTCTGACGGCTGTCATCATCGCCGGGTGAGCGATGATCTGACGGCGGGCCAGGACCCGCGCACCGTACGGACCCGTGGACGGCTGCGTGACGCGCTGCTCGCCGAATGCGCCTCCCAGCCACTGGAGAAGGTGAGCGTCTCCGCGGTGGTCCGCCGTGCGGGGGTGGGCCGTGCCACGTTCTATCTGCACTACGAGGATCTCCAGGCGCTGGCCATCGACGCGTGCGCGGAGGTGGTCCGGGATGCCGTGGAAGCGGTCCACGCCTTCGAGGGCATCCCCGACCCCGACGTCCCCCCGTCCGCGCTCGCGGAGTTCTTCACCTCGGTGACGGCCCACGCCGAGCTGTACCGGGGCCTGCTCCAGGCGGGCGGCAGCGGCCCCCTGGGAGAGCTGCTGCACCGCGAACTCCGAGCGCGCTCCCGGCTCGAACGGGAACGCGCCGGACTGCGCCACTCCGAGGCCGCGGACTCGGCCGTGGCCGCCACGTTCACGGGCTTGTTCGCCGACTGGCTCCACGGCCTGATCGACGCGCAGCCCGACGCGCTCTCGCGGCAGGTCTGGCGCTTGCTGATCTCCATCCACCGAACCTTCCCATGACGGCGCCGCGGCGGGCTGTTCCCTTCCCCGCCCCTTCCCGACACCTGACGATGTGCGGCTCCGCCGCGTGAGGGGCTCCGCCCCAGCCCCCGGGTAGCGAGGGAAAGCATCGATCCGCGGCTCCGCCGCGCGGCCGGGGCTCCGCCCTTGGACCCCGGGGCCCGGGGCGAAGCCCCACTTTCCACCCCCTCCGGCACTCGAGGAACGGGGCCTGGGGGCAGAACCCCACCTCCCAGCCCCTCCAGCGCTTTGAGGAGCGGGGCCTGGGGCGGAGCCCCACCTCCCAGCCCCTCCAGCACTTTGAGGAGCAGGGCCTGGGGCAGAGCCCCACCCTCCAGCCCCTCCGGCACTTGAAGAGCAGGGCCTGGGGCAGAACCCCACCCTCCAGCCCCTCCAGCGCTTGAAGAGCAGGGCCTGGGGCGAAGCCCCACTTTCCAGCCCCTCCGGCGTTTGAGGAGCGGGGTCTGGGGCGGAGCCCCAGTTGAGGGAAGGGGCGGGGAGGGGAAAGAACCGCCGGGGCGTCAGGCGGCCGGTGCGGCCAGGTAGTCGCCGTGCTCCACATCCTCGAGCAGGGTCGGATGCGTGGGCGCCCACCCGAGCAACTCCCGCGTGCGGGAGCTGGAGACGGGCCCGTCAAAGCCGTAGAACATGGCCATGGCCGGGCTATGGAAGTGCGTGGCGGCCTCGTCAGGGGTCAAAGAGACCGCGGGCAGGCCAAGCCCCCGGCCGATCGTCTCCGCGATGCCCTTGAAGCGGACCCCGCTCTCGGCCACTCCGTGCAGCACCCCACCCGCCGGCGCCTTCTCCAGCGCCAATCGGAACAGAACGGCCGCGTCGAGCCGATGCACCGCGGGCCACCGGTTGCCGCCGTCGCCGACGTAGGCCGAGACACCGGTCTTCCGGGCGGTCGCGACGAGCATGCCGATGAACCCGTAGTCCCCGGGCCCGTGGACGGTGGGAGCGAGCCGGACCACGCTCGCGCGTACCCCCTGGGCGGCGAAGCCCAGGCACGCCCGCTCGCCCGGGATCCGGAAGCCGGCGATCCCGGCCGTGTCGGGCTCGTCCTTCTCGGTGCTCTCCCGGCCGCCGGGCATGACCAGCGTGCCGGAGGTGGAGACGAACGGCTTGCCCGAGTGGGCCAGCGCCCGGCCGAGCGCCTCGATCGCGGTCCGGTCGCGCCGTTCCAGGTCGTCGGGGTCGGCGAAGTCGCCGCCGAAGGCCATGTGCAGGACGCCGTCGGCGGCCTCGGCGCCGCCGCTCAGGCTGTCGAGGTCTTCCAGGGAGCCGCGGTGCGGTGTGGCGCCGAGCGACTCCAGCCGGGCGGCGGCGGTGTCCGAGCGCGCCAGCCCGGTGACGGTGTGACCGGCCGCGATGAGCTCGGCGACGACGGTGGGGCCGGTCAGCCCGGAACCACCGGTAACGAAGACATGCATGGGACTCCCACTTAATGCCAGTGACTGGCGCTACTTAGCGCCAGCCACTGACCCTACGGTAGCGCCAGTCACTGGCGCAACGGAATGTCGGCCGTCGACGTGTGGGGTAATCTCGGGGCGTGCCACGGAGCGGAGCAGAAGCGCGTCGCCGCCTTCAACAGGCGGCCCTGGAGCTGTACCGGGAGCGCGGATTCGACCGGACCACCACGGCCGAGATCGCCGCTCGGGCCGGTCTCAACGAGCGAACGTTCTTCCGGCACTTCCCCGACAAGCGCGAGGTGCTCTTCGACGGCGAGGCCGACCTGCGCGCCACCCTGATGCACGAGGTGGCCGAGGCGCCCGACGGCCTGCGACCGCTGGAGGTACTGCTCCACGCCTTCCGGAAGGCCGCACGGATCCTCGAGGAGAACCGCGCGTTCTCCGAACCACGGCTGAAAATCATCGCGGCGACGCCCACACTCCGCGAACGCGAGCTGGCCAAGGCCGCGTCCCTCACCGAAGCCGTGGCGGAGGCGCTACGGCAGCGCGGTGTCGCCGACCGGCTGGCCGACCTGGCCGCCCAGACCGGCTGGGCCACCTTCCACCACGCGGCCGGGGCCTGGATCGACGACCCCGCGAAGAGCCTGGACGCGCACCTCCTCCGAGCCTTCGACGATCTGCGCGATCTCTCCGCGACCGTCCTGACGTGAGTACCGATACCTAGGCCCTCATGAGCGGCCGCGCGGATCCGGGCCGCCGGGGCCGGGACCTACCGTCCGGTATATGACCGAAAGTGAGGCGCCCGCCGGAAAGGGCGGCAATGGGTGGCGCGTCGGGTGCACCAGCGTGCTGGCCCTGGCCGTGGCCGGACTCGCGGGGCTCGCGTACGCGAGCGCCGATTCCACGTACCCCGACGTCGACCCCGAGAAGCGGGCGCGCCGGCTCGCCGGGTACTCCCGGGACGCCTACGCCGCGCTCGGCATCGACCGCACCGTCCAAGGCGGTTACGTCGATGTCGACAACCACAACACCTATGACTCCAACTACTGCTACCCGGACGGCCTGTTCAGCTTCGCCGACCCGCCCGTGGAAGGCGCGTACCAGCTGATCCACGGGTGGTCGATGGGCAAAGTGGACCGGGCGGAGGCGCTGCCCGCGCTGCGCAGGGTGCGCGATCACCTCAAGGCGGAGGGGTGGCGCATCACGCGGTTCGGGAAGGACGAACAGCTCGAGGAGTGGAGCGTCGAGGCCGAGCGCGACGGCGGCTTCAGCACCGGGGTCACCTGGGAGGCGGAGTTCCGGCGGCTCGGCGGGGGCAGCGGTGGACCCTGCGCGATGGACCCGGACTGGAGCCAGGAGAAGGAGGAGTCCTACGAGTCGTACGGCGAGCCCGAGCTGAACTCCTTCCCTCCGGCGATGACGCCCGGCGGATGACGCCCGGCGGATGACGCCCGGCGGGCGTGGGCGTCAGGCGGCGATCTCGAAGGCGTCGCAGGGGTGTTGCGGTGCGAGTTCGAACCAGAGCAGCTTGCCGCTCCGCCCGAAGAGCTCGTCGGCGAGGGCGTAACCGCCCCAGTTGTCGGCGCAGATCCGGACGATGAGGAGGCCACGGCCGTAGGTGGCCTCGGTGTTCGCGGCGGCCTCGGCGAGGGCGGACGAGCGGTCGAAGAGGGCCGGGGGCTTGTCGAAGGGCGGCGGGATGTCCGGGTTGGTGTCCCACACACTGATCCGCAGACGCCCCTCCTCCACGGCGCGGATGCGCATTTCGGCTGGGCCGGTGGTGTGGCGGTAGGCGTTGGTGACCATCTCGCTCGCGACGAGGGTCGCGGGGGCGGTGAACTCGCGCAGCCCGTGCCGGGCGAGGACCGCACGGAGGGTAGTGCGGGCGATGCCTGCGGCGCGGGGGTCATGGGGCAGGCGCAGTGAGTACGACCAGGGGTTTTCCGGCGTTTCCGGCGCAGGGGTGGGCATGAAGTCTCCGTTTGGTACGAGGAGTTGGACTATGTCCGGACTCACACCGTAGCCTCGCTCGCATAAGATATTCGACGGCGCGAATAGAAGTGCTTGGCATACCACTCGTGTGAGTGACGCGCCTGTTGCGCATGAGCAGAGAGAATCGGCGAATGCCTCAGAGAAGTGTTCCGACAGCACGCCAACTCCGCCTCGGCACCGAGCTGCGCAGGCTCCGGGAGCGGGCCGGTCTGTCATCGACCGAGTCCGGGCGCCTGCTCGGCACCAATCAGACGGCCATCAGCAACATCGAGGCGAGCCGATTCGGAGTCAGCGCGGAGCGGCTGCGAGCGCTGGCACGGAACTACTCGTGTGCGGACGAAGCTCTGATCGCGGCGCTCATCGACATGGCGGCACAGCGCAAGCGCGGCTGGTGGGAGGAGTACCGGGAGATCCTGCCGACCGGGTTGCTCGACCTGGCCGAGCTCGAACACCACGCCGTGGCGCTGCGCACGGCGTACATCGCGCACGTACCCGGCCTGCTTCAGACGGCCGAGCACGCCCGTGAGATCTTCCGGCAGGTCGTACCGACATTGCCTCCGCCAGAGGTGGAGCACCGCGTCTCGCATCGCATCAAACGCCAAGGCATTCTGTACCGGGACAAGCCCACGCCGCTTACGGCCATCGTCCACGAGGCCGCTTTGCGTATGCGCTTCGGAGGAGCGGACATGGCACGGGCGCAGTTGCAGCACATCCTGGACATGAGCGAGCACGGCCACATCAAGGTGGTCGTGATCCCCTTCGAGGCGGGATCATTCCCCGGCTCGGGGCAGTCGATCCTCTACGCCGCTGGGCAGGTCCCACAGCTGGACACCGTGCAGCTCGATACGGAGCATGGCTCCGAACTCCTCGACGCAGCAGCCCAGTTGGAGAAGTACCGCGTCGTGCTGGACCGTATGGAAACGGTCGCGCTCCCGGAGAGCCGATCACGCGATCTCATCCAGAGCATCATCCGCACCCTGAAAGGTGAATGAGTTGTCCACTCGCGATTGGCAAAAGTCCTCGTTCAGCGGGGAAGGCAACGCCTGCCTGTACGTCTCCGCACTCGACAGCGCCACCATCCGGCTCCGCGAGAGCGACGAACCCGACACCATCCTCACCACCAACCCCACCGCCCTCAGCGCCCTCATACGCAGCGCCAAGGCGGGGCGGCTCGACCACCTCGGCGAGGCCTAAGGTCAGCGGTCGTCCGCGGCCTTCCCGGCCGCGGACAAACCGACCAGGTCGGCTACGTAGCGCCGCATGAGCCGTTCCAGCTCGAGCAGGTCGCGGTCGCTCCACTGCTCGAACACCGGCTGGTTGAGCCGCCCGCGCGCGGCGTCGATCGCGTCGATGACGCGGCGCCCCTCCTCGGTGAGGAGGGCTTCCTTGACGCGGCGGTCTTCCGCGCTGGGGCGGCGTTCGACCAGGCCCAACTCCGCGAGCTTCGCGACCTGGCGGCTGACCGTGGTGTGATCGCGGCCCGCTCGGTCGGCGAGCTCGACCACGCCGATCGGGGCGAACCGGTGGATGCCCACGATCAGCGGGAAGAGCGCCCGGTCGAGCTGGATGCCCGCTTCGGCGATGAGTATCTCGTCCCGGTGCGGCTGGTTCATGATCGCGATGAGGTCGATGATCGATTCATGCAGCCGTCGCTGCGTGACCTGCCGCTGGCGTCGTGTGGCCATGGCCCAGAGACTACCGCCACCCGGGTGAGGCGCCCCCGGTGCGCAACCCGACGGCGTCGAGGTGGGCCTCGATGGTGTGGAGGTCTGCGATAGCCGCTATGTATCCGTCGGGGCGGATCAGCACCCACTGCCCGGCCGCCAGGCCGTACGCGTCACGCAAGTGGCCCCCGGTGTCGTTCAGATCGCCGCGGGGGCCGGTGGTGTGGATGTGCAGGCCCTTGCGGGCGGTCGGGGCGGCGGCGCGGTCGGCCTCGTAGCCCAGCAGGGTCCAGTGGGGGCCCTGGAAGAGGCTGAAGAGGCGGGTGTCGAGCCCGCCGGCGCCGGTGACGGGGGCGTCGGGGGCGCGTTCGCCCGCCAGCGGGCCCTTGTCCCGGCGGGGGGCGGCGATCGTGAGGGGCGAGTCCACATACCCGAGGTCGAGCTGGCTGACCTCGCGGCCCCGGCTGGTGAAGCGGCTCTTCGCGGCCTCCAGCAGCCGTTCGGAGAGGCCGAGGACGGCCTCGGCGATCGGGCGGCGCTCCTGCTCGTAGCTGGCCAGGAGGGGGTCCGGGGCGCCGTCCAGGACGGCGCCGAGCTTCCAGCCGAGGTTGTAGGCGTCCTGCACGCCGGTGTTGAGGCCCTGCCCGCCGGTCGGCGGATGGACGTGGGCGGCGTCACCGGTCAGGAGCACCCGGCCCCGCCGATACGTGTCGGCCAGGCGGGCGTTCATCGAGAAGGCGGAGGCCCAGGACACCTCGCGGACGACGATGTCGGTGCGGTCGGTGCGCTCGTGGAAGAGGGCGGTCAGGCCCGCCGCCGACAGGTCGATGTCCACGTCGAAGGGGACGGGCCCCTGGTACTGGAACATGTCCGTGCCGTACAGCGGGCACAGCGAGACCTGCGCGTCCGTGCCCTGGCCCCAGCGGTGCCAGGCGTCCGTCGAGACGCCGTCGACGCGCACGTCGGCGACGACGGCCCGCACGCCGAGCGTCCTGCCCGGGAAGCCGATGTCCAGGGACTTGCGGACGAAGCTCGATCCGCCGTCGGCGCCCACGAGATAGGCGGCGCGCACGGCCCGCTCCCCGGCCGGGGTGACGATCCGCGCGGACACGCCGTCGTCGTCCTGGTCGATGCCGGTGAGCTCGTGGCCGTACAGCGGGGCGTGTCCGAGTTCGGCGAGCCGCTCGCGCAGACGGCGCTCGGTGAGGAACTGCGGGACCAGGAGCGGGATTTGGTACGGCTCCGCCGGGGTCGGGGCGGACATCTCGATGGCGGACCGGTCGACCGGCCCCTCGTCCGTGTAGAAGCGCTGTACGGGGTACTCCCCGCCGGAGGCCACGATCCGGTCGATGACGCCGAGGTCCTCGAACACCTCCTGGCTGCGGGGCTGGATCCCCTTGCCCCGGGATCCCAGGAAGGGCCCGGCCGCCTTGTCGATCAGCAGGAAGCCGACATTTCTGCGGGCGAGATCGATGGCGAGTGTCAGTCCGGCGGCACCGGCGCCACAGATGATCACTTCGGGTTCCGGGACACGGGGCATGGCTTCACCTTCCACGGGTAAGTTCATCGTGTGCAGAATGCACATGATGATGAGGCGTGGTCAAGTGAACACATACATCTTGGCGGCGATAATCTGTGAGTTAAGCACGCGATTCTAGTCATCGAGAAAGGTGACCGTCTCGGCGAGCGGGGCCCGTTCCGTGCGGGCGTACGGCACGCCGACATCCTCGTAGCCGATCGACATGCCGCAGAACAGGATCAGCCCTTCCGGGGGCGACACGACCTCCGCGACGGTCCGGCGGTACACCGACCACGCCATCTGGGTACAGCTGTGCAGCCCCTCGGCGCGGAGCAGCACCATGACCGTCTGCAGATACATTCCGGCGTCGGCCCACTGGGCTGGTCCCATGCGGCGGTCGAGGTAGCAGAACAGGGCGGCGGGCGCGCCGAAGCAGTCCCAGTTGGCGGCGACGGCCCCGTGGCGGGCCCGCTGATCGTCCCGTGGGATGCCCAGCGCGGCGTAGCGCCGCTCGGCGGCCTCGGCGCGGCGCTCGCGGTACGGGCTGCCCAGCTCGGGCGGATACATCGGGTACTCCCGCTCGTCACCGGGATCATCCGTGGCCACCCGCTCGGCGGTGCGCTTCTTGAGCTCGGCCAGCGAGTCGCCGGTCACCACATACGCCCGCCACGGCTGAAGGTTTCCGCCGGAGGGTGAGCGGGCCGCGGCGGACAGCACCCGCTCCAGCACCTCCCTCGGAACCGGCACGTCCGTGAACCCGCGCACCGCCCGTCGGCTCATGACCGCCTCGTAGACATCCATGCCGACCTTGACGGTCGCGGGCGAGCAAAGGTGACGGGTGCGTCCTCAGCGGCTCGAGCGCACGTCGTCGCCGGTCACCGGGGTCTGCTGGAAGGGGCCCGGTGACCGGCGCGGGGCTGCCGGATATGCGCGGTCAGACGTAGGTGAAGCCGCCGGGGACGGTGACGGTGCCGAAGGCCGTCACCAAAGTGACGGTCGCGTTGCCGACCGCCCCGGGCGGGGTGATGCCGGCCACCGTCGTGGGGGTGGCGGTCACACCGGTGGCGGGCACGCCGTTGAACAGCACGCCCAGCACACCACCGAGGTTGGTGCCGGTGATGGTGAACGCGGTGCCGCCGGCGGCGGGTCCGGTGGCCGGGGTGATGGCGACGGGCACCGGTGCGGGCGGCGCGACGAAGTAGGTGAAGCCGCCGGGCACGTTGCCGCTGCCACCGGGCCCGGTGAGGGTCACGGTGACGTTGCCGCCCGCGGGCGGGCCTGCCGGGGTGATGCCGATAAGGCTGGTCCCGGCGGGGTTGATGGCCAGGATGGTCGAGGGACTTCCGCCGAAGGTGACGCTGGTGACCCCGGTCAGATTGGTGCCCGTGATCAGGTACAGGGTGCCGCCGGTGGTCCGGCCCACGGTCGGGGTGATGGCGACGGCGGCGGGCGGGGCCGGTGCCACATAGGTGTACGGCAGGCCGTTGCTGGTCCCGGCGGCGGTGGTGACGGTGACCTGGACGGTCCCGGGCGCGTGCGGCGGGGCTATCACCACGATGCCGTCGTAGCCGGGGTTGCCGCCGCCTCCGGGCCAGCCACCACCGCCACCGCCCCAGCCTCCTCCTCCCCCACCCCAGCCGCCGCCACCGCCGCCGCCGCCGGGGTTGTCCTGGTAGACGATGGTGGCGGGCGTGCCGCCGAAGGACACGCCGGTGACGCCGCGCAGGTTCTGGCCGAACAGCCGGACGTAGTTGCCACCGGCGGCGGGGCCCGAGTCGGGCACCACGGCGAGCAACGTCGGCGGTCCCACCGGTGGCCAGTAGCCCGCGGTGGCGGCGTTGGTGGCGGCGGCGGTCGCGAGAGCGGTCGAGGTCATGGTCGGTCCTCCCGGGGAAGGGTTCGGGTTCCGGTTCGGGTGATGTGCGCCGACGGCATGCTGACGGGCGTGTGTGGGCACACACCGCCGGTCAACGCCTCGTCGTCACCGCGCGGTCGAGTCAGGCCGCACCGCGGGAACGGCTGAGCCACGGGCGGCCGCCGGTCGGGGCGCGGGAACGGTGCGCGGATGAGGGCGGAGCCACTGGGCGGACGCCCGGCTCCTGGGGTGGCCTCGTGGCCGACGAGGTATGGGGCGGCCTCGGCGGCCACGTTTCCAGTTATCCACGCCCCTCGGCGTCGCTCAAGGCCTCACGGCGGCCATCACTCGTTTGGCGCATCAGGGCGCGCGTGGCGCCGAGCTTGTATGACAAGCGCTCGGCTATTCGGGCGAATGCGTGCCAAGGGGTATGGCTTGCCGTCGCCCGTCATGCCTCTAATGAGTGATATCGGCAGTGCCGACCCAGAGGTGACATCGGCGTTGCCGGCCCCCGTATGACCACCCGGGGAGGAAACGATCCGATGAGCCTCGCCGCGTTCCTTCTCGCCCTCGGCACCACCTGCCGGATCACCCGCTTCATCACCAAGGACACCCTGGCGGCGGGGTTCAGGACCTGGGTGGCCGACCGCTTCGGCGACGACTCCCGCCCGTCCTACCTGGTCAACTGCGGCTGGTGCACCAGCACATGGGTGGCCGCCGCCATCGCCGTCTACGCCTCCTTGCTGCACACCACCGCGTGGTTCCACCTCCCGGCCACCGCCCTGACGCTCTCCTACCTGGCCGGTGTCGCCTCGCGATGGCTGGACTGACCCACCGCCCCCACACCGACCCGAGCCGACCCGAGGGAAAGGAAAAGCAACCATGGCCTGCAACTGCGGCGGAACAGCGGCTCAATGGCCGCCTCAACCCGTTGTCGTCTATGAGCTGACACTGCCGGACGGCACGGTCCGGCGCTATGTCACCCACCAGGAAGCCGACGCCGCCAACAAGCGCGCGGGCTCCACCGGAGTGATCACCGCCGTCACCCAGTGACGCCGAGAACCCACCCCCGGCACACGGCGACCCGGCTGTCAGCGGCCTGTGGCAGACTGCGGGCATGGACATCACGATCAGGCGCGCGCGGGACGAGGAGCTGGACGAAATAGGAGAGCTCACCGCGCAGGCGTACCTGGGGGACGGGCTCCTGGACTTCGGGGACAGTGATGCTTATCTCGCCACCCTGCGCGACGCCCGCCGCCGGGCAGCCGAGGCCGAGCTGCTGGTCGCGGCGGCCGCGGCGAGCGACGAGGTCCTGGGCGCCGTGGCGTTCGCCGTGCACGGCGGGGCGTACGCGGAGCTGGCCCGCCCCGGCGAGGGCGAGTTCCGGATGCTGGCCGTCCGTCCCGAGTCGCGCCGACGCGGCGCCGCCGAAGCGCTCGTACGAGCCTGCCTGGACCGGGCCCGCGCCCTGGGCCTGCGGCGAATAGTGATCAGCAGCCAGCAGTCGATGACCGCCGCCCACCGCCTGTACGAACGCCTGGGCTTCACCCGCGCCCCGGAGCGCGACTGGGCGCCCCTGCCGGGGACGGACATCACCCTCTGGGCCTTCACCGTGGAGCTGTGAGACTCGCCGCCGCTCAGCGAGAAATGCGAGCGGCGGCCAAAGCGGCGGTGGTCGCCGCGGCCAGGCCGTCCAGGTATCCCTCGGGGAGGGGCGATCGCATTGTGGTCAGGCGCCAGTAAAGAGGGCCGCTGGCCAGGTCGAGAGCGAGGTCGACATCTGTATCGGCGGATAGCTCTCCCCGGTTGACCGCGTTGCGGATGACCGCTTCGGCGACCCCGCGCTGAGAGTCCCGAACCGCCGCTTGCAAAGCCTGAGCCATATCCGGGTTACGCGCGGATTCCGCGAAAAGGTCAGGGATGATTTGCGCGGCCATCGGATGCCAGAGAACCCGAGCCGTCGCTTCCAGCAGAACCTTTATATCGCCTTGCAGAGAACCGGTGTCCGGCGTCGGCAGACCTTGCTTCGCCAAGGCGGAGACGACCTCGAGAACGATGGGAAGTTTCGAACGCCAGCGACGGTAGATGGCCGCCTTCCCCACCCCGGCCCGGCGCGCCACTCGTTCAATCGACATGCGCCCATAGCCGACGGTTGCCAGCTCCTCGAAGACTGCCGCGCGGATGGCGTCCGTGACGTTCTCCTGGAGCACTGCGGCGCCTGCGGGGATACGCCGAGGCTTGGTTGGCTCCTTCTCCATGCCCTGAGCCTACTCGACGGCGGAACGGTTGCGTTCCGTCGTCGTCTGCTCTAGGTTACGCAACGACGGAACGCACCCGTTCCGTCGTAAGTGCTGAGGCCAGTCGCAGTGCCGAAAGGTGTCTCCGTGAGCCAGCTCCTCGTTCAAGACAGCGAACGGATCCGCCCTCCCGAGAATCCCGCGGCCCTGGCGGCCGCCCATGGCCTCACGGTCAGCGGCGCCCGGGTAGGGCTGAGTGAATACATCCGGCAGCTGTGGGGCCGGCGCCACTTCATCCTGGCCTTTTCGCAGGCAAAGCTCACCGCCCAGTACAGCCAGGCCAAGCTGGGTCAGGTGTGGCAGGTGGCGACCCCGCTGCTCAACGCGGCGGTCTACTTCTTCATCTTCGGTCTGCTGTTGAAGAGCAACCGGGGCTTGCCGAACGACACGTACATTCCGTTCCTGGTGACGGGTGTGTTCGTCTTCACCTTCAGCCAGAACTCCGCCATGGCGGGCGTACGGGCGATCTCCGGGAACCTCGGCCTGGTGCGGGCCCTGCACTTCCCCCGCGCTTCACTCCCCATCTCCTTCGCGCTCCAGCAGCTCCAGCAGCTGCTGTTCTCGATGATCGTGCTGGCCGTCGTGCTGGTGAGTTTCGGTCACTTCCCGGCTCCGGCCTGGCTGTTGATTGTCCCCACGCTGGCCCTGCAATTCGTCTTCAACACCGGCCTGTCACTGATCGTGGCGCGACTCGGGGCCAAAACACCCGACCTCGCTCAGCTGCTGCCGTTCATTCTGCGTACGTGGATGTATGCCTCGGGCGTGATGTTTCCGCTGGCCCGCACCCTCGAACACGCGGGGGCGAGTAAGTGGATCTCGGACGCCATGCTGGGGAATCCGGCGGCCGTGTACATGGACCTGATGCGGTACGCCCTGATCGACAATTACCCCTCGTCGAATCTGCCGCCGCATGTGTGGGCGCTGGCCGTGGGCTGGGCGGTCCTCTTCGGTGCCGGGGGATTCGTGTACTTCTGGAAGGCAGAGGAGCAGTACGG
>NZ_JBHYVB010000268.1:0-12797 GCF_042750115.1 Streptomyces sp. NPDC059455 | reverse complement strand
CGGCCGGCGGCGGGCGTTACACGCCCCCCACCCCGCACCCGGGTGCGTCACCCGGTTCGTGCTGCGCCGGGCCGGCCTCGACCCGGACCGGAGTCCCCCGGTGCCGGCGCCCCGGCGTGTCGCGTCAGGTGGCAGGGGTCAGTCGAAGAGCGGGCCGACGGCGCGGCTGCGCTTGATCTCGTAGAAGCCGGGTATGGAGGCGACGGCGAGGGTCCCGTCCCACAGGCGGGCCGCCTCCTCGCCCTTGGGCGCCGGTGTGACGACGGGACCGAAGAAGGCCACCTTGCCCGACGGCGTATGCGGACCCGGCACGGCGATGATGGGACTGCCCACTTCCGAACCGACCAGGGTGATGCCCTCGCGATGCGACAGGCGCAGTGCTTCGTCGTAGGCGTCGGTGTCACCGGCGTCGGCGAGGTCGGCAGGCAACCCGACCTCGCCGAGGGCCGCTTCAATGGTGGCGCGTGTCCTGGGTTCCTGGTTGAGGTGGTATCGGGTGCCGAGAGCGGTGTAGAGGGGCTCCGTTACGTCGGCGCCGAAGGCGATCTGCGCCGCGATCAGGGTGCGGACCGGCGCCCAGGCCCGGCCCATGAGGTCGCGGATGTGTTCCGGCAGCTCGTCCAGGCGCGACTCGTTGAGGACCGCCAGGCTCATGACGTGCCAGGTGATGTCGACGGGCCGGGCCCTGCGGACCTCCAGCATCCAGCGGGAGGTCAGCCACGTCCACGGGCAGACGGGGTCGAACCAGAAGTCGACCGGCAGGGGCGACGGTACAGGGGGCATGTGGTGTCCAGTGGTTCAGTGGTCGGTCGGGAAGTCGGTGGAAGCGGTCAGCTGGGCCCAGGCGTCGATGTCGTGCTGGAGCCGTTGCCGGCCCTGCTCGATCAAGCGCAGCGCATCGCTGCCGAGCACCAGATGCACGGGCGGGTCTTCGGCGTCCAGCACGGTCAGGAGGGCCTTGGCGGCGCGGGCCGGGTCGCCGGTCTGGTTGCCGTCCTTGGCCTTGCGGGCGGCGCGGATGGGCTCGAAGACGGCGTCGTAGTCGGGGATGCTGCGCGGGACGCGGACCATCGAGCGCCCTGCCCAGTCGGTGCGAAAGGAGCCGAGCGCCAGGGAGGTGACGTGGATGCCGAACCGGGCGACCTCCTGGGCGAGCGAGGCGGAGATGCCCTCGATCGCGAACTTGCTGGCGCCGTAGAAGGCGACTCCGGGCAGCGCGGTGAGACCGGCCATGGACGACAGGGTGACGATGTGTCCGCCGCGGCGGCGTCTGAGATAGGGCAGGACGGCCTGGATGGCCGCCACGGTCCCGTAGACGTTGACGCGAACTGGCGGCGCAGATCGTCCATCGAGGACTCCTCGACCGTCCCCTCCACGCCGTACCCCGCATTGCTGATCAGCACGTCGATCGGGCCGATCCCGTGCTCGATCCGGTCGACCACGGTCTTCACCGCGTGCTCGTCCGTGACGTCCAGCTCCATCCCGGTCGCGCGGCCGGGTGCGAGCGCCTCGAACGCACGGATCTGGTCCGGCTCGCGGACGGTGCCGACGACCCGGTGCCCGGCGGCCAGCGCCTCCTGGGCGAAGGCGCGTCCGAGACCGCCGCTGACACCGGTGATGAGGAAAATCTTGCTCATGGAAACTTCCGTGTGAGGGCAAGGGCGTGCCCGGGCGCCCCGTACCGGCGCCCGGGCGGGCAGTCCGGGGTCAGTGGCCGGCGCTCTGGCCGCCGTCGACGTGGAGGATCTCGCCGGTGACGAACGGGGCGTTCTCCAGGTAGACGACGGCGTCGACGATGTCGCCGATCTCGCCCATCCGGCCGACCGGGTGGAGGGCGGCGAGTGTGTCGTGGTACTCCGCCGGGTGCATCGGCGTCCTGATGATGCCGAGGGAGACGGCGTTGCTGCGTATGCCGCGGGTGGCGTATTCGATGGCCAGGGCCTTGGTGGCCGACTGCAGTCCACCCTTGGTGAGGGAGGCCAGTACGGAGGTGACCGCGGAGTGGGCGTGGTCGACCAGGCTGGTGGTGATCTGGACGATGTGTCCGCCGCCCTGGCGGAGCATCTGCTCGGTGGCGAGCTGGGTGATGCGGAAGAAGCCGCTGAGGTTGACGCCGGTGACCGTGTCGTAGTCCGCCTGCGTGTACTCGGTGAAGGGCTTGGCGACGAAGACGCCGGCGTTGTTGACCAGGGTGTCGATGCGGCCGAAGCGCTCGATGGCGGCACCGGCCACGCGCTCGGCGGTGGCGGGGTCGGCGATGTCGCCCTGGACGGTGAGGATCTCGGGATCGGAAGCGGGGGCGATCCCGCGTGAGGTGGCGACGACGGCGTAGCCGAGCTTGCGGTACGCCTCGACCAGGCCCGCGCCGATGCCCTGGGACGCTCCGGTGATGACGGCGACCTTCTGGCCGGAAGTGCTCATGGTGACTGTCTCCAGTGGGGTGGGTTGTCCGGACCGGCGCTGATCACCGGCCCTTCACGAACATAGACGACCGGTCGACAAACAACCAGGAACGGCGAGAGCGTCCCGCCTTCCCCGCACCGCTGTGACCTGCGGTGGGAGGCAGTGCCTACCAGATGGGAGGAAGCCGGTCACAGGGATGCCCTGGTCAGACCGGTCCATCCGAGACATCGAGGCAGAGGAGAGGAGGTCCGCACCCCCGCGTGCGCGTGGCCCGTAAGAGGCCGGGCCTACCAGGAGGGAGGAAGCCGATCGTGGCATTCGCCCTGGTGGCGGACGCAGTCTGAGGCCATGGGAGCGCAACGCCACCCAGGCTTCCGTACCGCGAAACCGTCAAGGACCACATCGTGACCGCTGCGCCTCCGCGCCCCCATACCACCGGCTCCCGGGGCGTCCGCCACTCGCCCTGGGCCCATGTCGCGCAGGCGGCCGCCGCGCTGGGGGCGGGCATGGGTGTCGGCCGTTTCGTCTACACCCCGATTCTTCCCCTGATGCACACTCAGGCCGGGCTGTCCGCCGCGACGGGTGCGAACCTCGCCACCGCCAACTACGTCGGCTATCTGATCGGCGCGCTCGCCGGGACCCTCCTGCCACGTCTGACGCGCTCCCCCGCCGTGCTGCGGAGTTGTCTGGTGGTGCTGGCGGTGTCCCTGGCCGCGATGCCACTGACCCACGCCACCGGTGTATGGCTGCTGCTCCGGCTGTGCGCGGGCGTGGTGAGTGCGGTGATCTTCGTCATCGCCGTCAGCTCGCTGCTCAGCCATCTGCGCGACCATCCCGCCCACTTGCCCGGGTGGGCCTTCGGCGGAGTCGGGGCAGGTATCGCCCTGTCCGGGTCGCTCGTGCTCGCCCTGCGCACCATCGCCGACTGGCAGGCCGCGTGGTGGGCCTCCGCCATGCTGAGCGCGCTGCTCGCCGTTCCCGCGTGGTTCCTGCGGCCGGAACCCGCGCCCCCGTCGGCGTCCGCCACTCCCCGGCCCGGAGCGGAACGGCGGGAGACCGGCCCGCGCACCCATCGCTGGTTCACCGCGCTCTTCGCCTCGTACACGCTGGAGGGCGTCGGCTACATCATCGCCGGTACCTTCCTGGTGGCCGCGATCGACCAGAGTTCCCCCGGCTGGATCGGCAGCGGCGCCTGGGTGCTGGTGGGCCTCGCGGCCATTCCGTCCTCCGCGCTGTGGGCGGGACTGGGGCGGCGCTGGTCCCGCCCCAGCCTCCTGCTGGCCGCGCTGGGCGTCCAGGCCGTCGGCATCGCCCTGCCCGCGCTGATCGGTGGCGTCGCCGCGGCGCTGATCTCCGCGGTGCTCTTCGGCGCCACGTTCATCGGCGTCAGCACCCTCGCGCTCGCGACCGGCGCGCATCTGCGTTTCCCCCGCGCGGTCGCGCTGCTGACGGCCGGATACTCGGTGGGCCAGATCCTCGGCCCGCTGGTCGCCACCCCGCTGCTGCGCCACGGGTACCACCAGGCCCTGCTCCTCGCGGCCGTCGTCGTGCTGGCGTCCGCCGTCGCGGCGGCCCTCCTCCGGATCGGGTTCCCCCACCACATGCCCGCGCTCGGCCACCCGGTCGTCCGCGCGGAGCCCGCACCCGACCGGCAGTTCACGGGCCTCGGCACCGCCGAGGCCCGGTCGGACTGACCGCCGCCTCAGTCGACTTCAGTCCACGAGGTCGAGGGCGGCGGTGACGATGCTGTCGGCGTCGATGCCGTGGTAGCGGTGGACGTCCTCGATCGAACCGCTCTGGCCGAACCGCGTCACACCGAGGGTGGTGACGGGCGTGTTCTGGATCGTGCCCAGGAAGGCCAGCGTGTGCGGATGGCCGTCCAGCACGGTGACGAGCGGTGTGGCCCGGTCGGCGGGGAAGACCTGGTCGAGGATCCAGCTCGGGTCCCACGACAGGCCCCGGCGGGCCTGAAGCGCGCGGAAGAGCAGGTCCGGGCTGGTCACGCAGACCACATCGGCGCCGTGGCCGAGGGCGGCCAGCCGGTCGGCGGCGGCCAGGGCCTCCGGGACCAGGGCGCCCATCGCGGCGAGGGTCACCACCGGCTGCTCATGCCGGCGCAGCCGGTAGGCTCCCGCGGTCACCTGCCGACGGCGGCGCTCGCGGGCGGCCGGGTCGCCGGGCACGTCGGCCGCGGACTGGTCGACGGGCCGCGTGGACAGCCGCAGATACGCCGAACTCCCGTCCGGTCGGCCGAGGTTGCCGAGTGCGGCCAGCAGACACCATTCGGTGTCGATCGCGAACGCGGGCTCAAAGGTGACGCAGCCGGGCTGTTCGATGCCGAGCGAGGGGGTGGTGATCGACTGGTGGGCGCCGCCCTCCGGGGCGAGCGTGACGCCGGACGGCGTGCCGACCAGGATCGACTGGCCGCCCGCGTAGATGCCGAACGACCACGGCTCCAGGGCGCGGTTGACGAAAGGGTCGTAGACGACGCCGATCGGCAGCAGCGGCTGGCCCCAGCGGCTCCAGGTGGCCCCCAGCTCGCCGAGCAGGCCGACCAGGTTGGTCTCCGCGATGCCCAGCTCCACATGCTGGCCCGTGGGCCGCTCCCGCCAGTGCAGGATCGTCTCGGCGTCATCGGCGAACCAGTTGGGGCGCTCGGTCGGGGACCACACACCGACCTTGTTGAGCCAACCGCCGAGGTTGGTGGTGGAGCTGACGTCCGGGCTGACGGTGACGATCCGGGCAGCCGCCTCCGGCGCGCGCCGGGTGAGGTCCAGCAGGACGCGCCCGAGGGCCTGCTGGGTGTTGCCGGAGCCGGTCGGTGCCGGGCGGGCGAGGTCGGCGGGGACCTCGGGGGCCTGTCGCGACGCGTGTCCGGGGCGGCGCAGCCGCCTGGCGGCCGCCGCGCACCGGGCCGCCTCCGGCGATCCACCGGCGAAGGCGGCCCACGGGCGGTCGGGGTCCGTGCCCAGGCGGTCGGCCAGGGTCCTCATCTGGTCGGCGGTCAGCAGGGAGGAGTGGTTCTGCGGGTGGCCCTCGGTGGGCAGTCCGTAGCCCTTGACCGTGTACGCGAAGATGATGGTCGGCCGGGTGTCGTCGACGCTGTCGAACGCGTCCATCAGCGCGCCGATGTCGTGCCCTCCCAGGTTGCGCAGCGCCGCCAGCAGCGAGGCGTCGTCCAGGGGGGCGATCAGGTCCGCGATCGGCCCGGCGGTGGAGCCGGTGCCGGGCAGGCGCTCGCGCAACTCGTCGGCGGAGCAGCGCAGCAGGCGCTGGTATTCGGGGTTGTCCATGGCGTCGATACGGGCGTGCAGGGCCTCACCGCCCGGCCGTGCGAACAACTCCCGCAGCGCGTGCCCGTACTTGAGGGTGATGACCTGCCAGCCGGCCGCGGCGAACATGCCCTGCAACCGGTCCGCGGCGATGCCGGGGACGACCCGGTCCAGGGACTGCCGGTTCAGGTCGACGACCCACACCGCCTCGCCCAGGCTGGGCACCATCGGGTCCTGGATCGCCTCCCAGATCGCGCCCTCGTCCAGCTCCGCGTCGCCCAGCAGGGAGTACTGCCGTCCCCTCCCGGCCCCGCCGAAGTGGCCCTCCACATAGCGCCGCGCGAGGGCGCCCCACAGGGGGGCGGTGGCGCCGATGCCGACCGAGCCCGTGGAGTAGTCGACCGGGTCGGGGTCCTTGGAACGACTGGGGTAGCTCTGCAGGCCGCCGAAGGCGCGCAGCGTGGTCAGGTAGGACTCGTCCAGCTCGCCCAGCAGGTAGTTGATGGCGTGCAACACCGGTGAGGCATGGGGTTTGACCGACACCCGGTCCTCGGCGGTCAGCGCGTGGAACCACAGGGCCGTCATGATCGACGACATCGAGGCGCTGGACGCCTGGTGGCCGCCGACCTTCAGCCCCGAGGGGTTCGGCCGCACCCGGTTGGCATGGTCGATGATCGCGGTGGACAGCCACAGCACCCGCTGCCCGACCGCCTCCAGCACGGCGAGCTCCTCCGCCCGTGCACGGCCCGAGCCGTTGCCGCCGATCGCTCTCAGCTCCGGGTCCAGGACCATCACCGACCGCCTCCGCTATCCGCACCGCGCCGTGGAAAACTGATTTTGTGCTCCGCCAGTAGACAGATAGCTCCTCAACTGCACAAGATGCTTCTCTTTCGTTGAGCATTCTGCTCATCTTCCGGGTCGAATGAGGGACGTCGATTGAGCACTATGAACAGTGAGCGAGGCGTGGACGCCACCGACGCGCGGATCCTGCTCGCCCTCGCCGCCCAGCCTCGGGCCACCGTCGTCGCCCTGGCCGAGCAGCTGGGGCTGTCCCGCAACACCGTCCAGGCGCGGGTGGCCAGAATGGAGCAGGGCGGCGCGCTGGGCTCCTTCGAACGCCGGATCACCCCGAACGCGCTGGGCCATCCGCTCACCGCGTTCGTCACCGCGCGGGTCGATCAGCGCCGGCTGGCCGAGGTGTCCGAGGCACTGGCGGGCATCGCCGAAGTCGTGGAGGTCTTCGGCCTCAGCGGCGAGACGGATCTGCTCGTACGGGTGGTCGCCGCGGACGCGGAGGACCTGTACCGGATCGCGGGGCAGATCCTCGCCGTTCCCGGCATCGAGCGCACGGCGACGGCCCTGGCCATGCGCGAGCTGGTGCCGCACCGGCTCACCCCGCTGCTGCGCCGTGCCGCGGCGGAGTGAGTGTTCAGTTCGCCCCGTCGGCGATGCCGCCCCGTTCGAGCGCCAGCCGGGTCAGTCCGACGCGCGTGTTGATGCCGAGCTTGGTGAAGATGTGCTTCATATGGGTGTTGACGGTGTGAATGGACACATAGAGCCGGTCGGCGATGGCCCGGTTGGTGAGACCGTCCACGACGAGCGGGATCAGTTTCCGCTCGGATTCGGTCAGGTTCTCCCAGCCCGGGGGGCCGGTGGTGTGGTGCCGTGGGGCTCCGGTGCGCACACCGAGCCGCCGAAGGCGCCGGCTGATCCGTTCGTGGTCGCGCAGGGCCCCTGAGGCCGACGCCAGCTCACCCGCTTCTTCGAGGTACGGGATCGCCGGGGCCGTATCGGCCGATGTGGCCAGGAGTTCGCCGAGGTCCTCGCAGGCCGCGGCCAGGGCCAGGGGTCTGCCGCCACTCCGGTAGGCGCTGATCGCGGACTCCAGCGCACGGGGGTCGCTGTGGAGCAGGCCGTCCACATGGGCGCGGACCGCCCGGATGATCCGCTGGCTGTCGTCCCGCGCGGTCAGGGCGCGCAGGGCGCCGGACACGGCCTCCGCGACCGACGGGTCCCCGCCGCGGAGCGCGATGCGCGTGATCGCGGGCCAGTGGGACGGCGTCACCGCGAGCAGCCGCGTCGGCTCACGGTCCCCGAAGCCGACCGTGAGTGCCGCTGCCGCCGGGGCGTCCAGGCCGCCCTCCGCGTCCGCCAGACAGGCGCGCGCGAGCGTCACCCACCGGCCGTACCGCTGCGTGGCCAGGTCGGGACCGGCTTCGGCGGCGCGGAGATGGTCCCTCGCCCTGGCGAGGTCACCGCGCCTGATCTCCACCAACGCCAGTACGGACCAGGCCCGCACGTTCGGTCGAGTGATCTCGAGTTCGTCCGCCACCGTCAGACTGGCCTCGGCCTCCACGGCCGCGTCGTCCAGCGCGCCCTGTTCGAGGAGGGCGCAGGCACGGGCCGCGTGCCAGTGGGGAAGTGACCAGCCGAGGCCCATCGCCTCCGCCTCGCGCTGTCCGTCCCGCAGGATCCGCTCGGTGTCCGCGAGCCGGTCGGTGGCGAGCAGCGCCATGGCCAGCCACAGCGCCGGAATCCGCGGGGCCGCAGATAGAGCGCGCCGGACTCGGTGCCGGCGCGTCCGGCGGCCTCCTCGGCGAGCTCGACGGCGCGGGCGAGGCGCCCGCGGTAGAAGGACGTCTGCGACTGGAACACCATCGCGCTGACCACGACGGCCGGATCGTCGCCGCGGTAGGCGGCCGCGACCAGCCCGGTGTCGGTCTGCTCGACAGCGGTGATGTCCCCGAGGTACACATGGCCCGTCCCCTTGGTCTTCAGCAGCCGGACGCGCACATCGGGCGGCAGCGCGGGAAGGTCCAGAGCCCGCCTGAGGTGTGTCATCGCGGCGGAGTCGTCGCCCGCGGCCTGGTGGATCTCGGCGGCCACCAGGCGCAGACACGCCTCCCGCGGCGGTTCGAGGCGGTCCGACAGGGTGGCGTCGACCAGGTCGAGCGCCTCGTGCACCCGGCGGGTCCGGCCGAGGTACTCGGCGTCGTCGGTCAGCAGGGTGATGCGCCGCCGGTCCCGCGGGGGCAGCAGTCCGGCGATCCGCTGAGCCAGGTCCGCGGCCGCGTCGGGGGCCGACGCCGACAGTTCCCGTACGGCGGTGGTCAGCGTGGTCACGGCCGCCTCGTCGACCGGGCCGCCCGACATGACGACATGCCAGGCCACCTCCGTGGACCGGGCCCCGATACCGCGCAGACTGTCGGCCGCCTCCCGGTGCAGAGCGGTCCGTACGGCCCGCGGCAGGTTCTCGTGGACGGCCTGCCGCATGAGGTCGTGGCGGAAGGCGAGTCGCGGCCCGTCGGCCGAGAGCAGACCGGCATTCAGGGCGGCCTCGACGCCCGACAGCAGGCTGCCGACCCGTCTGCCGAGCATCCGGGCGGCCGTACCGAGGTCGAATTCGCGGCCGAGGACGGACCCCATCTGGAGCAGGCGCACGGCATCCCCCGGAAGCCGGTCCAGCCGCGTGGCGACACTCCGCCGGAAACCGGCGGGGATTCCGTCGTGCACGAGGCTCGCCACGCCCGCCTCCACCTTGACGACGTCCGTGCCGGCGAAGGCGCGCACCAGTTCAATCGCCAGGAAGGGATTGCCCGCGACGCCTCGCAGATGCCGGGCCAGACCGGGTGACGGCGTCGCCCCGAGGACATCGGCCGCGATCTGCCCCAGCTCCTGCTGGGGCAGGGGGCCGAGGGTCAGCCATCGGGCTCCGAGGCGTTCGAGGTCCTCCCGCACCATGGCCACGGTCGGCCGCTCGGCTTCCGGCCGTACCGCCAGCACCCACAGGATCCGTGAGCCGGCCAGCCGACCGGGCAGGGTGCGGAGCACGAAGAGGGTGGCCGGGTCCGCCCACTGCGCGTCGTCCACCAGCACGGCCACCGGGGCGCGCTGGGCCCGCGCCTCCAGGGCGTCCGCGACGCCGTCCAGCAGCCGGAGCCGCTGGTCGTCAGCGGCCACGGCGACCCGGTGGGGACCGTCGGAGGGCTGCAGGGCGGACTGCAGGGCCGCTCCCGCCGCGTACTGGTCGAGCTCGTCGGCCCGTACGGACACCACATCGAAGCCGGACCGCCGCGCCATCTCGTCCAGTTCCGCGAGCAGCCGGGTCTTGCCGACGCCGGGCGCGCCTTCCACGACGACGCGGGCGCCCCGCCCAGCGCGCACCGCTTCCAGATCCTCACGGACAGCGGCGATCTCGCGGTCCCGTCCTCTGAGGGGCAGCCCGGCCACGGCACGGTCCCCGCGCCCCCGGGCCCGGTCGCCCGCGGGGTCTGTGCTGCGCATGGGGCCAGCATGCCGCACGGCCACATCGCCCTCAACGCCGGTTTCCCCGCGCCGGCAACGTCCGGGACGGCGAGAACGTCGGGCACCCGCTGGGGCGCCACCCCTCTCGCCGGATCGCCGCCGCTCATGGCTGACCGCCTCTCGATGGTGTGCGGCCGTCGGGATCAGTCCGCGGGGCGGGGTTCGAGGACGAAGGTGTGCCGCAGCACGGTGTACGGCTCCTCGGTCAGCTCGCGGCAGGGCCCGGTGCCGGCCTCGTAGGTGTCATACGACGCGATCAGCGACTCCTTGACCCCGAACACCGGATCCGTGTCCAGGTACGAGTCGTCCGACGGGAACAGCATGGTGGTCACGCGCTGGAATCCCTCGGCCTCGATCAGCAGGTGCACATGGGCGGGACGCATGGGCGACCTGCTGGTGGCGCCCAGGAGTTCGCCGACCGGGCCATCGCCGGGGATCGGGTAGCTGGACGGGCGGATGGAACGGAAGCCGAAGTGTCCCGTCTCGTCGGTGCGGAACAGCGCGCGCATGGCCGGATCGACCTGGCCGGGCACATCCACGTCGTAGTGGCCTTCCCCGTCGCTGTGCCAGACGTCCACCGCCGCGTCGGCCACCGGCGCTCCCGCACGGTTCACGACCCGTCCCTCGAAGAACAGCGGGGTGCCGGGCAGACCTCCGGAGATATCGGCGGCATCGGCGTGCCGCGGCCTGTCCTCCCTGAAGAAGGGGCCCAGGACGCTGTTCTGGGTGGCTTCCGTGGGTCGTCGGTTGCTCAGGGAATCGACCAGCATGGTGATGCCCAGCACGTCGGACAGCAGGATGAACTCCTGGCGCGTCGATGTGCACATCTGCCCGGTGCGCGTCAGGAAGTCCACACCCCGGGCCCACTCCTCCTCCGTCAGCTCGACCTCGCGGACGAAGGCGTGGAGGTGCCGCACCAGCGATTCCAGGATCTCCGCGACGCGGGCGTCCTTGGTGTCCCGCATGGTGGAGATCACGGCATCGGTGATGGTGTCGCTGGTCAGATCACGCATGGCGCGCTCCCGTGGTGGTCGGGTCGATGGCGGAGTCGGTCCGGGGATGCTGGAAAAAGCTTCGGCACTCGGGTGATCTCCGTCAACGGAATCGACACCGCCATGGCCGGGGCCATGGCGGTGTGCGTGCGTATGCGTGTGCGTATGCGGGGGACGATCGGCTCCGCTGTGCCACCCGCCTCGCGCGGATGGCCACGTCAGCCGCGGCAGGTCAATCCGTGGGCCGCGGGTGGCGCAGATGAGCCCGCTTCTCCAGCTCCTCCTCGTCGACCAGCGTGAGCATCGGCTGGCCCGGCGCACACAGTATGAACACGACGAACTTGCTCGGGGCGTCCGGCAGGGCGTTGCCGTTCTGGTAGTGGATCACGTCCCCGCCCGGCTCGAACAGCGTCTCACCGGCCTTGATCACGCGCTCCGGCTCACCTTCGAGCTCGAACCGGATCGCGCCCTCGGTCACATAGCCGTAGCACGGCCCCGAGTGGCGGTGCGGAGGAGTCCCGGGGTCGCCGGGAAGCCACTCGACGAGGACGGTCATCCCCGAAGCACCCTCGGGAATGAAGGGCGGCTTGACGTCCGCCAGCATCTTGGGTCCGGTCCCATCCGCTGAGTCCATCTCGTGCACTGTGCTACACCTCCGTGGGCCGGCCCGGAACGGACAGACGATCCGCGTCGGCATTCCGGGCTCGAACAACTCAATTCACAGGGAAGAAAAGGCACGGCCCGCGTCTGTGACACGCCGTGCGCCTCGCCGTCTCGGCAGAGTCCCGGATGACCGTTGTCGCAGCACCAAGCGTGGTGGAGGCTGGTGAGCCTCTGCCCATTCAAGGGGAGTCCGCGCTCGCCGGTGACGGCGGCCATCAGGGAAAACGCGGTCGGCTCAGTGAACTGGCCGACCTGGTAGCCGCCGGCCGGCTGCTGGTTGATGATGTTGATGCGGTTGTAGCTGTTGATGACGGCGATGAGGGAGATCAGCGCGACGAGCTGGTCGTCGTCGAAGTGCTTGGCGGCGTTCGCCCAGACCTCGTCCGTGACCCCACCGGCCGCGTCCGCACCCGGGTGCCCTGCTCGGCCAGCTCGAGCGCGGCGCGCTCGGCCTCGGTGAAGACGGTCGCCTCCCGCCAGGCGGCGACCAGGTTGAGCCGTACCGGGGTCTCCCCCACGTCCTTGGTGTGCATGTCGGTGCAGAAGCCACAGCCGTTGATCTGGCTGGCGCGGATCTCCACCAGGCGCTGAACGGATTCCGGCAGCGTCGAGTCCGACACCACCTTGCCGGCCGAGTAGAGGTGCTTCAGCACCTTGGTCGCGAGGGCATTGCCGAAGTAGTTGAGACGTGGATCCATGGGTTCTCCCAGCAAATGTGCCGTTGTGCATTCCTCTCTGGCCACACTGGATCAGCGTGGCACTGGGGCGCATCGCATAAACGAGTGATTCGGGACCGGCCGCCTAAGGGGTCCTTGCAGAATGATCTTGTTGTGGCACGGTGGAGAGGTATGTGATTCCGTGCTGCTTTGGGGGTGACCATGGCACGGCGGAAGCCGTGGGAGGTCAGTGATGAGTTGTGGGCGGTGATCGAGCCGCTGTTGCCGAAGCATGAGCGGCGGTTCCGGCATCCGGGGCGCAAGCGGATCGATGACCGTAAGACGCTGCAGGGTGTGCTGTACACCGGCATCCAGTGGGAGTACCTGCCGCGGGAGTTGGGTTTCGGTTCGGGGCCTACCTGCTGGCGGCGGCTGGCCGAGTGGCAGGAGGCCGGGGTGTGGGAGGAGCTCCAGCGGGTGCTGCTGGACCGGCTGCGGGCGGCGGA